>CAYIXE010000007.1:0-26825 GCA_964367095.1 uncultured Gammaproteobacteria bacterium
GCGAAGTAAAACGTGCCATAAAATATATTGAAATTGAAACGGGGATAATTCTCTTTCCTCAAAAGAAACGTGAGGATATTCGACACGAATTAGGACATCATATACCTCTCATAGACCACGATGTTCAAATATCTGCATCTATAGAAGACGAAGATGATACAGTCACATATTCTTTAAACCTCACACATCACAATGTATCACCTCTTGAACAACTGGAGTCTGCAGCTATGCCGAGAAAAGACAAACGAATGAAGCACAAGTTAAGTGATACAGATCATGAAAATATTCGTGGTGCATTAGCTCGTTTAAAGGGTTAATATTTTTTTTCTATAATCGGACCCGTTGGAGAATCCTCCACTATAAAACCTTCTTTCACAATTTGATCACGAAGCTCATCTGACTTTATAAAGTCTTTATCCTTGCGCGCCGCCTCACGCTTTGCGACTAAATCCAAAACCACTTGAGGAATTGGTTCTTGAGCTTTGATCTTTTGAGGCTCTCCAAATTTCAATCCCAATACCTCGTCAAAACTTAAAAGCAAATCGTATTTATCACTCGATGGGATATTAGATTTAAGCGTTTCCCACACCACTGCTAGAGCTTGTGGGGTATTCATATCATTTGAAAGTGCCGCATCAAATTTGGTACGAAACGCATCTACCTTTTCAAGCTTTTCATTGGACAAAGTGTTTCGATTGGACTCACGAGTCAAATTAGTCATATACAAACGCAACTGCTTTAGGCTATTTTCCGCCGCAGTAAGCGCTTCCCAAGTGAAATTTTGTCGCGTCCTGTAATGAGCGTTAAGATAAAAATACCGCAAACTTAATGGTTCATACCCCTTATTCTTCACTTCATCTATAGTTAAGCCCGAACCTTTTGACTTCGCCATCTTCTCCTGATTTATCACAAGGTGTTCATTATGTACCCAATAATGTACAAACGGCACACCATTAGCCGCCTCGCTTTGCGCGATTTCGTTGGTGTGATGAATAGGAATATGCTCAATGCCGCCCATATGAATATCAAGCGTAACGCCCAAATATTTTTTGGCCATGACTGAACATTCGATATGCCAACCAGGAAATCCTACTCCCCACGGCGATTCCCACGTTTGAAGCGCATTTTTATGTGGTCCAGCCTTAAATATCCACAATGCAAAATCCGAAAAATGCTTTTTTTCTGGATCTTCTACATCACCTTTTCCTTTGCCTTTAATATTCATATCCATTTTTTGATGAGATAACTTCGTATAATTAGGAAACGTAGAAACATCAAAGTACACTGCCAGATCAGTCGTATATGCAAAACCTTTTAAAAGAAGCGTTTGCACCATGTCTATAATCTCTGGTATCAACATACTCGGACGCGGTTTGAAATCAGGCTCGACTAAATGAATTGCCTTGGTATCGGATTCGAAAATATCAATATATTTCTGAGCAATTTGAGAAGGTGTCAATCCTTCTCTCTTTGCCCCCTTTTCCATTTTGTCCTCCCCTGTATCGCTATCACTTGTTAAGTGCCCGACGTCTGTATAATTACGCACATGGGTCACTTTATATCCAAAATAGCGTAACGTACGAACGAGTATGTCTCCCATCGTCATACCGCGAAGATTACCAATATGCTGAGTCCAGTACACAGTGGGGCCGCAATGATAAAATCTCACCTTCGCTTTTTCTACCGGTACAAAATCTTCTATTTTTTTGGTGAGAGTGTTGTAGAGTTTCATGCAAGTATATTATATGTCATTTTTACATTAACTATTCTTCATAGTTTCGTCGTACCAAACCGTTTTTTAATGTAAGATAAGAATAAAATTCTTGGTTCTTTCTTTGCTCGTTCTGCTTCACGAGAATCTGTAAGATCAAGCAATTTTTCACATACCTGTTTATTTTTTGATTTATGATACATTTTCATTTTTAATCCTGTCTTACATTTTTACCGATTTCTGTTGAACTTTTTTTAGCTTTGAGACCAAATAAATCGCCGCGCTTTTGTTTAGAAGACTGAGGCTTGAGCGTCATACTTGCCGTTTTTTTCTTTTGCTCTTTTTCTAGTCTTTTTTGTTCTTCTTCCTGTATCTTTTTTTCATACTCTGATGGCTCTTGCGATTTTTTGCCTCCTGCCAATTCGGAAAGCGCTGCACGAGCAACCGCCTGCTTTATTTCACTATCATCTTCTTTTGGTTTCTCTGCCTGTTGTGAAGTGCTATTTACAACTGTTTTTTGCCTTGCTGCTTTCTTGCTTGATGTTCCGCTGCCCAAGCTCTCCAACGCTTTACCCACTATATCTTTAGGCGCTTGCACAGTTTCCCTTGCAATATCTTTGCCAATTTGTTCAAACGATTCGCCGATTTGATTAATGAGAGATCCGGTATTTGGCATATTATAAGAATCCTAACTGTGTTTTCGCATCATCTGACATACGGTCCATGTTCCATGGCGGCTCAAATGTAAGTTCAACATCAACACCCGTTACCCCTTTAAGAGCGCCTACTTCTTTCTTTATGGGACCTGAAATTAAAGAAAAGAGCGGACATCCAATGGTTGTCAACGTCATGATCACCGTAACAACACCTGATTTGTCATCAATTTTTATTTCATAAATAAGTCCCAAATCCCATAATGATACGCCGATCTCTGGGTCTGGTATGTTTCGTAGAACCTTTTCAATTTGCGATTTTGTTGTCATAATTTTAGATCCTTCGACAGGCTCAGGACTTCGCTGCGCTCAGTACTCCCGTCGTCCTTCTAAAGCCCTTGTTAAAGTAACACTATCAGCATACTCGATATCTCCGCCTACCGGCAAGCCATGTGCAAGCCTCGTAATTTTAACCGTTAACGGTAAACTGTTAACTGTTAACTGTTGAATTTGTTGATTAATGTACATCGCAGTCGCCTCGCCTTCCATGTTTGGATTGACAGCTAAAATAATTTCAGTGACGTTCGGAGTAATTCTTTTGAGTAAATCATTGATATACAATTCATCAGGCCCTATGTTATTTAACGGATCAAGTGAACCGTGCAATACATGATACATGCCCTTAAACATGCCAGTTTTTTCTATAGACAGCACATCGGTCGGCTGCTCAACGACACAAATGATACTCTGATCCCTTGAAGTGTTTACACAAATCTGGCAGGGATCTTTCTCCGAGACATTGCGGCACATCGTACAAAGCACGGTACTTTTTTTGAGATTTGTCAAATTATCGGCAAACTTCTGTAACTCCTCTTCCGGCACGTGGAGAAGATAAAATGCGAGTCGCTGAGCCGTCTTCGGCCCAACACCGGGTAAGCGTTGAAAATTTTCGATGAGTCTGGTTAATGATGGAGGGAGAAGGGACATGATCTATTATTCTAGCCTAAATTTTGTTTTATGGCATCAGCCAAAAGAGATGCAACGGAAACGACAGTTAACATTGAAATTTGTTTTTCTTTTGGAATAGCAATCGTGTTTGTGACAATTATTTGATCAATACTACTCTTTGAGAGTACTGCTGAGGCATCACCCGCTAACACTGCATGAGTGGCCAAAAAAATCACGCTCGTGGCGCCATGCTGTTTGAGAAACGCGCTTGTCTCTACCGCGGTAGCTCCAGTATTTATAATATCATCAAAAATTATTGCTGATGCATCTTTTACATCGCCAGAAATATCGGTAACCGTCACTTTCCCCGTTTCTTTACTTCGGTACTTTTCTAAATAAATAATCGGCAATTTTGCATCGTTTGCAAACTTTTCTGAACGTGATGTCCCACCTTTGTCTGGAGAAACAACTATAAATTTCATAAGGCCTCCCCTTGCTGAAACCCCCTCGACTTCGCTCGGCGGGCAAGGGAGAGGCCTTTGCAATTCATTAAACGCATTTAGCAATAATTTTTGCGTGGATAATTCAGTAATCGGAATTTGAAAATATTGCTTTATTGATTCTGAATGGAGTTCAATGGTAATAACCTTATCAAAACCTGCTGCTTCAATCATTTTTGCAACCAATTGAGAAGAAATCGCTTCTCCTTTGCGAAACGCTTTGTCTTGCTTACTATATCCCATCCACGGAATGACGGCAGTGACTGTTTTTGCGCCTAAGTTTTTCAGCGCTGTCGCAAATAAACAAAGTTCTACTAAGTGCTGATCTGCAATTTGAGATAATGACTGTATTACAAATACATCTTGATCTTTAACATCGTCAAGAATTCTCACGCGGCACTCACTATCTATAAACCTCGTCACTTCAACGTTGCCCAATGAAACCCCCAACGCATCAGCGATTTCTTTTGAAAGGAGTGGACTGGATGTACCGGAAAATAAAATCATGTTTTTAATTCTAACAATTGCAATACCCGCTCATCCATAAGTGAGTCAATAAGAAGCGTTGGTTTCTCTGCCAATAATTCATCTTTTTTGTGTCTTCCGGTCGTTGCAATAATGCTTGTTGCTCCAATTGCATGAGCACACTGGATATCCCCGACCGCATCTCCGATGATATAGATATCTGTTTCATTCTCTATTTTTGTAAACACAGATTTTGCCAAAGAAATTCTATCCTCAAAATCATCGCTCGTCACAAACAACGAAAACCATGAAAGATCTATTCCGACATGCACCAGTTTCCATTCTGCCATTTTTTGAACATTCCCCGTTAATATGCCTACCTGATATGTACTCGGAGACTTCCGCACTAAGTGCAATAGCTTTACTGCTTCCGGAATTGCTTCATAAATTTGTTTCGTTTCCTTCGTATGCGCATATTCAATAACAGCTGACTTTACCTCATCCCATTTTTCGTCAAATTGTTCCTTGGTTACGCCATACCCCTTTGCGATATCGAACAATATTGCCCGATCCACACTCCCGTGATAATTCGGCTTTGGATCCGGCACAACATTGATATGAAATACGGTATTAAGTGCATGAGTAAACCGATACCATCCAATATTTATGGTTTCTTCCGGTCCAAAATGCCGTATAAGCGTTCCATCAATATCAAAAAGGATTAATTTTTTATTTTGCTTTTTCATTTATAATATCAAACTCATAAAACTCTAACGAATCGATTCATTAGAGTTTAATTATACACGTGCATTATATTGGACAAGTGCTGCTTTGAGAAGTTCGATGCAACGCGTGATTGCTGTCGTATTTAACACATACGCTATCCGAACTTCGTTTTTTCCTTTTGTCGCACCTGTACTGAGCGGAGTCGAAGTATAAAACCCTGCAGCAGGAGCAAGCATAAGTGTTTCATTATTGTCACGAAAATCGGTAAGCAGCCATTGACAAAATTTTTCTGAATCATCTATAGGAAGCCCAACGATCGTATAAAAGGCACCTTCTGGTTTTGGAATCACGACTCCCTCAATTTTTTTCAAACCTTCGTAGAGCACATCCCTGCGTTTTTCAAATTCATCATGTAATTCTTTAAAATATGCTTCATCAACATTGATAAGCTCGGCAGCCATAGCCTGATCTATGAGTCCTGCTGATAATCTGCCTTGTCCGATCTTTAATACGCCGGACATAATATCTTTATTTAAAGATATAAGAGCGCCGATTCGAATACCACATGCGCTATAGCGCTTGGAGAGACTATCAAGCATAATTGCTTGATTAGGCAAATCTTTCATATAGGAAAGCAGTGAGACTTGTTTCCTTCCGTCATATGCATACTCTCGATACACTTCATCTGATAAAAGAAACAATCCATATTTTTTGGCAAGTAACACCAACATCTCCATTTCTTCTTTCGTATAGACTGTGCCTGTAGGATTATTTGGGGTACAAATAAGGATCGCTTTCGTTTTTTTCGTAATCTTTTTTTCTATTTGCTCAAGAGGTGGAAGATGAAAGCCATTCACAGCCGTCGTAAGTACAGGGACTAATGTGACTCCATGAACGATAGCATACGAATTATAGTTGGTATAAAAAGGCTCAAAGACAAGTATCTCATCACCCACTTCACATGTGGCAAACATCGCCCAAGAAATTGCTTCTGAGCCTCCCATCGTTATCTGAATATCAGATGTTTCTAAAAAAGAAAATCCTAATCCATGGTAATACATTCTTAATGAAGTCAAGAGAGGCGCTTCTCCCTGAGAATGAGCGTATCCTACAGGATTTCTCTGCCATTTGTGAAGAACGTCTATCATGACATCAGGAGTCAGTATGTCCGGATCCCCAATGTTAAAGTGATACACATGAACGCCTTCTTTTTTAGCTTCTAGAGCATATGGCACGAGTTTACGAATTGGTGAGGCGGGAACGGATTGCAAACGCTTGGAAATCATAGATTACCAGTATAGCATTTATGTTCCCTCTTGCCATGACGTAAGGTAATGCTTTTGTTCTTTGGTCAACGTATCAATTTTTACTCCCATGGCGACTAATTTGAGCCTCGCGATTTCTGAATCCATCGCGCGATCAATATGATACACTTTCACCTCAAGCTTGCCTTTATTTTTCACAAAAAATTCTGCAGCGAGTGCTTGATTGGCAAAACTCATGTCCATGACCTCAGCAGGATGCCCTTCTGCTGCTGCAAGATTGATAAGTCTTCCCTCTCCGAGGACAAAAATTTTCTTGCCTTTCAAGATATATTCATCGACAAATGGACGAATACGGCGCTTAGCCTTGGCTTTCTTTTCTAAATCAGCTATCGCGATTTCGACATCAAAATGACCGGAGTTACAAACGACCGCGCCATCTTTCATCGCCATCATGTGATCAAGCGTTATAACACTTTTGTCGCCTGTGACTGTTACAAACATGTCACCAATTTTAAGCGCATCCACCATGCGCATGACACTAAATCCATCCATCACTGCCTCAAGCGCCTTAATGGGGTCAACCTCAGTGATGACGACTTGTGCACCCATACCACGTGCGCGCGACGCAAGTCCTCTGCCGCACCAGCCATATCCGCAAACGACAAATATTTTTCCCGCTATAAGCATATTGGTCGCCCGCATGATGCCGTCAAGAGTGGATTGCCCTGTGCCGTATCGATTATCAAACATGTGCTTGGTATCGCTATCGTTTACCGCATACACAGGAATTTTCAACGCCCCATCTTTTTCCATCGCCTTTAATCGAATTACACCGGTCGTCGTTTCTTCACTGCTCCCTATCATTTCTTTGAGTTGTCCTTTGCGCTCTTTGTGAAGAAGCGACACTAAATCCGCCCCATCGTCCATCGTGACATTGGGATGAGTATCTAACACAGCGTTTAGATGTTTATAATATGTCTTGGTATCCTCGCCTTTTATGGCATATGTCGAAATCCCGTAGTCTTTAACCAGTGATGCTGCTACGTCATCTTGAGTTGATAATGGATTACTGGCCGCCAGACACACGTCAGCTCCGCCGTTTTTGAGCATGATCATAAGATTGGCAGTCTCTGCGGTGACATGAAGACACGCTGCGAGTTTTAGTCCTTTGAGGGGCTTTTCAACTTCGAACCGTTTCGCAAGACCACGCAACACGCCCATCTGGTTACCCGCCCACTCAATGCGATTCTTGCCTAAAGAAGAAAGAGAAATATCTTTAACATCGTGTGAAATTAATTTATTCATATACTAAAGGATTTTACAGGAAATTTAAGGAATAGAAAGAGGGCAAATACAAATTTCATAAGGCCACCCCTTGCTTGTACCCTTCGTTTCACTCAGGGGCAAGGGCGTGGCCTTTCTCTACAATTCAATAGCTTGATTATAATTTTCTTTGTACCGTCTTATAAACTCTTGTTTGGTGAAGTGATGAGTGACCGTGCCGTACTTCTCTACCGTGTACACGGCAGCGACCGAACCCATCTGGCCGCAAGTGGAAAGATCATATCCCTTCAGATATCCCGCCAAAAAGCCTCCTCGATACGCATCTCCGGCGCCTGTGGGATCACTCGTCTTTTTGACTTTTGCCGGCTTTATATGAATGGCGTCGTTTCGTGATTCAATAATAGATCCTTTACTTCCTAACGTAGTGATGACAACTTTCGGGCCTATGACCAATAACTCTTCATGAGAAATATCCAACGTATTGGTTATCAAATCTATTTCGTAGTCATTACCGATGAGTATTTCAGCACCAGTAATTCCTTCACGCAATTCGCTTTTGGTAAATGTCGCTATTTGAAATGCAGGATCGTAAAGATATGGCAACTTCAAATCTTGGCATTCGCGCACAAATTTTTTCATACTCGTCGGATCTTGTGGGGAGATGACAACAAATTTCTCCAAGGGGTCCCCTTGGAGAAAAGTAGCTAAAGATAACTTGGAAGCGTATTTTTGCGCGCCGACATAAAATGTCCCGATTTGATTATTGTCCGTATCGGTAACTACAAAATAGCAACTCGTCGGTTCTTTCTCATATATCGATATATGAGAAACATCTATATATTTTGATAGTAAAAACTCTTTGTATGGCAAAAAATCATTGCCTGCTACGGATATAATTTGTGGATCAACACCTAACAGTTTTAATGAATATGCAATGTTTCCGGCTGTCCCTCCAAATTGTTTGTTAAGTTTATCCGCTAAAAATGAAAGTGAAATTTTATGCATTTTTTCGGGCATAATGCGATCCGCAAACCGCCCCGAAAAGTTCATAATGTAATCGTAGCCTAATGAGCCAGTGACAAGAATGTTCATAACGACTGGATCCCCGCATGCGCGAGGATGACACACATCACTATTATTACTGCTGGAAATTTTTTGAAATCTCAGCGAGCTTCATGGCAGCTGCTTGTTGAGATTTTTTGATTGCATCGTTTATTGCACGCTTCAAATTTTCGTCTGCAACTCCATCAACTTCTACTAGCCTGACTTCCTGATTACCGGAAATAATGATGCGAACGTTTCCCTCTACCAATTCAAACTCCTCACCCGCTAATGCTTGTTGTATTTGCATCGCTTGCTTTCTCATGGAGTTTAAATCTCCCAATGCCTTAAATGGATTTATCATATATACTCCCCTTTCTTATAAAAGAATATTGTACTACTTTTTCCCCAAAACGACTTCGACAGTTACGTTCTCACCGAATAATTGCTTCAAAAGAGTGGAAAGCAATGAACGAACGCTGGGCTCAGATAACTTCTCCTGATGAAACGGATAAAATGCTTCGATGGACACAACACTCCCCTCGACTGATAGAGGACGAGCTGAACGAAGTACTCCTGCTATGGAATGATTTGTGGGCTTTGCCGCAGCGATAACATCCGGCCAATGTTCGACAAGCCGATCATACGTTAAAAGTCCCAATGACTTTACGCCGGTACTAGGAGGTGCTATAGATACCTCTTCTGGTACGCGTGCCGAATGCGCCTGCCGCAAAGAAACAGCCTCCACCACACTCTCTCCTTTACAAAGATTCACTACCGCTACCTCCACTGGTAATGCAAGTATGGGCGTATACCGAAATGTAAAAAATGCACGCGAAAGCTCATCTATAGCAAACAATACTCCATCTTGCGTCCACAATGACTTTGTTTCAACACCCGACGCAATATGTACAAGCTGCTCTTCAAGCGCATATAAAACATCCGTCGTAAATTGCTTGATGTCTGATCCATCTTCCACTAATTGATGAATTATCTCTAAACAAGCCTTCACATTTTTTTCTACGAGGGACGTAAGAAACATGTTTTTGATTGCCTGATCCGGCACGGATAACAGCGTACGTATTTCACTTATCGTCGCATTTGTTTTTAAAAAGCTTACTTGTTCTAATACCTTCACAGCATCCCGAAAGGAACCGTCTGCTACTTCTGCTATAAGTGCAATAATTTCCGGGTCTACATGTATTTTTTCTTTTTTTGCGATACGCAAAAGAACGTCTATAAGCACTGACTTTCCTACACGCGAAAACTTAACATGCATACAGCGCGAAAGAATAGTGCTTGGAACTTTTTGGCTGTCAGTCGTTGCGAGCACAAACACCGCATGAGCCGGCGGTTCTTCAAGAGTTTTTAACAATGCATTAAAAGCTTCATTGGTCAGCATGTGCACTTCATCAATAATATAGATCTTAAACTCTCCTGCTGATGGAGTCAGACCAATACCATCACGAAGTGCGCGAATATCATCTATCCCTCGATTACTCGCGGCATCTATTTCGATGACATCAAGAGCTGTGCCAGTTGCGACAGATACACATGCGGCACATGTCCCGCACGGACCTGACTTCTTCATTTTTTCACATAAAAATAATTTGGCTATAATACGGGCGGCAGTTGTCTTCCCTGAGCCCTTCGGTCCGCTAAAAAAGAACGCGTGAGGCAATTTCAAGCGATCTTTTGATAATAAAGAAAGCAACGTCGCATGAACGTCTTTATTATCAATCTCGTCTATAACTTGCGGTCTATATGTTCGATAAAAAGCCATATGATTTTACTCCTCATGGTGATTACCAAGCAAATGCTCCAATCCATGAAGTACGAGCTCAATAATTTTATCCAAAACCAATACGTTGTCTTCCCCCGCCTCAATCACTGCTTGCGGATATGAAACGACGATATCTCCAAGTCTGATCATACCATCTGGAGGTGGGACAAATGGTGTCGTGGGTTGAGACGGATCATTTTGGGGAAAAGATAAGACATCTGTCGTTGTTTCGATTTTTCTATAGAGCGAATTGAGCATCTTCATCCGCCGATCACCGACGATAGATATACTTACCTCTGTGTCGCTTTGCACCCGTAAATCTAAACTTTTTGTGACGGCGTCTTTGATCGCCTGTGCATCCACAGGAAAATGAGATTCTGTTTTAAATAGTACAGTAATCATAGTAACAAAAGCTAAGCACTAGAGAGAATACACTGTGAGCGACTTATTTGGAAGACATCAATTCACGAAGCATTGCAGATACTCGATCTCCCCCCGCTTGACCCTTGACCGCAGCCATCACTTTACCCATTCGTGGTCCAAATTCTAAACCGTCAGTTTCTTTCACAACAACAGACACGATGGATTGAAGCTCGTCATCGCTGAGTTCTTTTGGTAGAAATACAGCTAATAGCGTAAGCTCTTCCTGTTCTTTCGCGGCTAGTTCTAATCTCCCTGCTTTAGTAAATGCCTCGATAGATTCTTTGTGCGTTTTCACTTGTTTTTTTACCACTTCCAATACATCAACATCTGACACCTTCGTCTCGGCCTCCACGCCATACTTATCTATTGCCAAATTTTTTATAGCGGAAATAAGCATGCGAATAGCACCCACTTCTATTACCTTGTGAGCTTTCATCGCAACGATTAACTGTTTTTGAAGTTTAGCTAACATAAAGCAAATTACGTCGCTTTGCGGCACAATTAATACGATGTCTTTCGATTCCTGCGCATGCGGCGTTTCAACTCTTTTTTAGCCTCTTTGCGTTTCTCTGCGGGCTTCACATAAAACTCCCGCTGTTTCAACTCCTGTAAAATACCTTCAGACAAAACCTTGCGCATAAACTTTCTGATGGTTGAATCGGCTGAATCGCCCGGGCTTGCTTTTACAAATACCATAATAAATAAACACCTACTTTCCTTAGAAACACTTTCCCGCAAATCGGGATTAGTGTTTCTTAGGCCCGCCCAATGAACGCTCCATGAGCCGTCATACGAATAGTATGTAAGGCGAATGGTAAGTCATGGTGGGCTATTACATCTTCTCTTTTATCTTCTCTACAATCTTTCCAAAATCTTTTTCCACTAATTTTTTATTTGGAAGTGATTGTAGTATACCACCACCGTCTCCATCAAAGCGAGGCATAATATGAACATGCATATGGGAAACTCCCTTCGGCTCGCCATGGTTTATACCGATAGATAATATATTTGTGCTAAACGCTTTCTCTATAGCAGTTGTTACCTTTTTGACGGTAATAAATACATCCGCAACTTCTTTTTCTGTATAGCCAATGATCGTTTTTTCGTGTCGTTTATGAACCACCATGGTATGCCCATCTGTAACACCAAAGATATCTAAAAATGCTCGGGTATGTTCATCTTCATACACGGTGTACGAAGGAATTTCGTTAGCGATAATCTTACAAAAGATACAAGTATCCATACAGAATTCAGAACTCAAATCCCAATGACCAAAAAATGAGTTCTGGTCATTGAGTTCTCTGTTCTATGCACAAACTTCTCTTATTACCTCAATAATCTCTGACAATGGTCGTTTAGACGGTTTCATCTCAGGATTTTTGGCACTGCCGTTTAACACCATGTGGTGACTTGCGTGGAGAAACCATGTCGCTTCCGGCTCTTCTTTCTTTAGCCGTTGATATACTCCTGATAGGTCAATTTCTGGAAGCGGCAACGCTTTTATCCTCAAGTAGAGTTTACGAGGATCTTTACGAACGGCAATCACAAACCCTTTTTTTTGCGAAACGTGTATGACTTCATCATTGACCGTCTCAAATGCAATACCTTTTCCCCATCTTGTCTCAAATTCTATGCCATTTTTCTCAAGTTCTATTTCTGCCCATACCTTATTTTGCATAGTTTTATAAATTGCATCAAGAGCGGACATGCCAAGTTCTACAATCTTTAACTGATTATCCGCATACATATGTCGCCAACCGTCAATAATCGTATGAAGCCCAAATCCCCAAATGTCAGCGTTTGGTGTGGGGAAAAATACTTCACGAAAATGATCAATGTCATTGACAACGGACACCATTCTCTCAAGTGCAAGGTCTACGCCATGCGATTTTTTAAGCTCTTCATATATGAGTTTTGCTGCACAGGTATCATCTGCTGTTTGATGATGGTCAAATTTCCCAAACCCAGTATCCAGATGCAAAATTTCTGAATTGCTATCAGGAGGCATATCGTTAAGTGTTTTGCCAGCTGGTACAAACGCAAAGCCCGCCTCTTCCCACTCTGGCATAAACATTTTGACGAGCCAAATACTGGTTATAGCGTCTAAATCAGGGCCGAGGTGTACAACAATCGTTTTCATATATGTATTATATCGGAAATATAAGTATATCTATAGCTCATAAATTCTCATATATTAATATATGAGAATTTATGAATCGACCAAAGGATGGATACCACGATCATGATGCGGTCTTTGAAATAATTCTATTATAAACTGTTCAAAGGCCTCATGTTTCATGAGCCGCCGAACACTTGCCATAATCCCATTACCACCAGCATCTAATTTTTCTTTCATGCGGTATATTGTACCCGTGCTCACGTGAAGAACTTTTTTCACGATATCTATATCGTATTTTTTTATGACCATAACAGCGAGCGCGAGCCTTTTGGCCAACATGAGACGCTCCGTCTTGGTAAAAAAATCGCCAAGGAATGATTTCATTTCTTCCGGTTTTTTCACATCGGCAAGTACCCAATACAACTCGTCGAGGATTTCAAAATACACATCCTTTGGAATAGGAAATCGAGATACATGTGTCATATTATTCTCATATATTAATATATAAGAAAATATTTACAAATGCAATAACGAAGCTATCTACAGAAGATATCTACTCTAACAAACATCATAAATTGTTAACTTCTCGGGTGATATAGTATATGGGACAAGACGTTTAAGATGAGGATATTTGCTACTGGATTCTTTTGAGTACGTTTTAGATAATCTCTATATGAATGGTTAGTATGACTGTGCAAAAAGCCAACGGTGCGTTGAGGGCTTATCGCAATGGATACATGTTCCCTTTTCCTCGGTTGTATCCAAAGGTAAGCAGCGAGTGCTTGCTTTGGTTTCCGTTTTGATCATTGCTTCACATGAAGCTTCTTCACACCAAAATGCACGAATAAATCCGCGCGTCGTATTCATGATCTCTTTAAACTGATCGTATGTATGAGCGTCTCGTGTATTTTCTATCAAAAATACTTTCGCTTTATCAAAAAGTGCCTTTTGCATCTCTTTTAACAGCTTTTCTGTCGTGATAAGCATTTCCTCTCGTGAAACAATAATCTTATCCCCCGTATCGCGACGAACGATAGTCACTGTGCGATCTGCATACTCTTTTAAACCTACTTCAAATCGGACCGGCACGCCTTTCACTTCCCACTCGTTAAACCTGCGGCCAACACTTGGTTCATCACGATCATCAAATTTAGATCGTACTCCCCCATTGGCTAACGTTTCCTGCATCTGTTTGGCATAAAATTCTAACTCGCTGGCCTTCAAATCTGAGGACTTTTTAATCGGCATAATCACTACTTGAATCGGTGCCATTTTAGGAGGCAGTATAAGTCCTTGATCATCGCCATGCACGAGAAATAACCCGCCTAAGCTACGCGTTGAAAATCCCCACGACGTTTGCCAGACATATTCAGTCTTGCCTTCTTTACTCTGAAACTTAATATCGAAAGGCTTTGAAAAATGTTGGGCCAAATCATGTGAGGTCGCTCCTTGCAATGCTTTGCCATCCGGCATAAGTGCTTCTACAGCATACGTCGATTCTGCGCCGGCAAATTTTTCGGTAGAGCTTTTTCTGCCAGCGTATACTGGAATGGCAAAATAGTCTTCATACATCAGCCTGTACCACTCCAGAGCTTTTTGTGTAAAATCTTGAGCTTCTTTATGCGTGACGTGCGCTGTGTGCCCTTCCTGCCACAAAAATTCCATCGTGCGCAAAAATAAATACGTACGTTTTTCCCACCGAACGACGTTATTCCACTGATTGATAAGAAGGGGCAAATCACGCCAGCTTTGTACCCATTTAGAATACATTGCATACATGATTGTCTCTGAGGTAGGGCGCACTACGAGAGGATCTTTCAGTTTTTCCCCTCCTCCAATTGTTACGATTGCAAGTTCCGGCGAAAACCCTTTGACATGTTCTTTTTCCTTCTCCAAAAGTGAAAGAGGAATAAACATCGGAAAGTATGCGTTTTCTACACCCGCAGACTTAAACATTTTATTCAAAGACTCTGTCACCATCTCCCACAACGCATATCCGTAGGGACGCAAAACCATCGTGCCTTTGACCGGTCCGTAGTCGGCCAACTTGGACTTCAAGATGACATCCGTATACCAATCCGAAAGATTATCAGATTTTTTCTTCAGTTCTTTTTTCTCAAATGTTTTCATATATGTATTAAAGGATTTTAGAGGAATCTAAAGGAATCTAGCACCTCTGGTTAGTATAATCTTCCTCCAATGACTGCCATTTCCTTATCTGGCACAATAAGTATACACTCATGATCTCTGTCTGGTACACCAAGAGTTAAAACCTCAGACAAAAATGATCCTATTTGCCGAGGTGGAAAATTGACGACGCCTAATACAAGCTTCCCAATCAATTCTTCTTTCGTGTAGTACTTCACTACCTGCACACTTGACTGCTTCTTTCCTATCTCAGGACCAAAGTCAATCGATAACTTGTATGCTGGCTTTCTCGCCTCCGAAAAATCTTCAGCTGCGATAATCTTCCCCACGCGCACATCGAGTTTTACAAAATCATCGTATGTAGCCATACTATTTCCTTTCACAATAACTTTTAATAATTATACGTCACCTGCAAATAAAAGACAGCACGACCCAAACCATTAGGTCTCTTTAGTATTAGATAAAAGCCTTGTTGATAAAAATTCAAACGCCTCACCAAATACCTGAGCATATCGATTCGCTTGCTCGTCCTCCAACACAATGTCTTGGTCAAAAATAAACCTCATTGCATCTTTCGCAATTTGTATCCTACCAGATCGCTGCCTTTCGTCAACAGCTCTGACGATCACATCCTTTCGTTCAATGCTATTCATATTTATCACCTCCTTTCCACAGAAAAATCGCCCTCTCAAACACCATAAAAAATATGATGTCTGCAAGGGCGATCTTTTATAACCGCGGTACCACCTTACTTTAGTTTTCCAACAAAAATACGCCCAAAGGCGTACGAATAATCTTTGCTGAAAGACAACTTATTCGTACTCTATCCTTCGACCCGCTTCGTCGCTGCTACAGCGAGGCGAGCAAGCTCAGGATGACATACGGTGCAATCTTTTTACGGTTTCGCCTCCGTCCCCGCTTTTCATTATGTATAAGATAATTTTTTTGCGGGACTGCGATTCGTTTGGCAGGAAACCAAACGTGGGACGCATGTATAAACCTTTATATATAATACCCTGTGCGCTGGAAATAATCAACACCTCGCTATTACGTTAATCCCTATCGTCAGCATCGTTGCTGCGGTCATTACCTGAGTCGCGATTGTTATTATCATTGCTATTATTCTGATTCACTTCATTTTTCTTATCTTCTTTCTTATCATCTTTCTTGTCATCCTTCTTATCTGGCTCTTTGAGAATCGTCTCAAGTTCGTCAATATTCTGTTGAATAATCTGTTGGGTTTGTGTGATTTGCGCTGATTTCAACTGTTGAGACGCTTGTGAATTCAAATTTAATGAATTATTCATTGGAATATATGTTGGTACTGCAGCTATCGCAACTGCAGATGGCTTTGTGGTTGGTAAAACGGCTATCGCACTCACAACTGGTTTGGTAGTTGGTATGACAGCAATCGCGACAGTCACCGGTTTTGTGGTTGGGACGGGAGAAACTTCAGGTGAATAAATCTTCGAATTCACTATTTGTTTTTGTTCTTCAAGTGTCGAATTTACTTCCTTAAGTTTTGCGACGTACTCTGTAGCAATTTTCTTTTGTGTTTCCTGATTAGGGGCACGATCGATAACAGCGGTAGTTGATGTAATTTGCTGTGATAAATAGGAAAGTCCCTTTGCTGATTGATCATTTGCAAGCAGGGTCTTGGCTTCGGCAAACCGACGCTCGGTATATACAACATTTAGCGATGCTTCCGCGGCATAACTTGGTTTTACAAAAAACAACAACGTCTTCTCGAGTGCCAGCTTAACTCCGTACATAGGCTCCCCCGGATAACTATTCCACGATGCCATGATAAGAATCGTAGGGATGATAAAAAAAAGAGAAATTATCCACAACGCATTATCAACAAGTTTTTGCATATTAGCCTCCCCTCATTATTCGCATAATGTCGTTTACTGACACAAAAAGAATGAGAGCTAGAAGTACAATCATACCAACCTGATGCGTGGAACGCTCAAATGCTGGTTTCACTCGCTTCCCCAATATTTTTTCCAAAAATACGAAAAGCAATCTCCCGCCATCAAGCGCTGGGATAGGTAAAATATTGATAATTGCTAAATTTAAAGACAAAATGCTTGCAAGCTCCAACACCGCTTTCCACCCAAACTTTACGGCCTGCCCTGTAACTTGTGCAATGCCGATGGGTCCCGCAACATCAGTAGAAAGCTTTTGAAAGGTAATAAGCTTCCACACTGTTTGTCCTAAAGATACAAACATTTCTTTAGCGCGTGTAGCATTGATAACAACAGCTTTAAGAGGGGCTTCTTTCCATGAATATGTATGTAGTGCTAAATCAGTAATAGCTATGCCTAACGGACCCTCCCCAACAGGCACTTCAACGCGTGGTGTAACATAGACGTTCATGGATACACCGTTTCTCTCCAACAATATAAGAATTTCTCTCCCTTTATTTGCATTCACAAATTCAATAAGATTTGCCGGAGTTTTCGGGCGGTAAGGCGGATTCATATCCAAAGTAATTTTGGGATATCTCTCTAATCCAACGATAACATCGCCCACTTTAAGTCCCGCCTTCTCTGCAGGACTTGCCGTAACAATTCTCTCAACAGTGACAAGCCCCGTGGGCTCTCTCACGCCAAGAGTCAAAAGCACTGCGGTAATACCGACAGCTAAAAACAAATTCATTATCACGCCTGCACTGAGTATGAGGGCACGAGCTTTTTTCGATTTTGCTTGAAACGATCGTTCTCTCAAAAAATTTGCAGGAAATTTCACTCCGAGTTTCTTTTGCACCGCTAAATACTCCGTATCGGTCGCTTCGTCTTCCCCAAACAATTTCACAAATCCGCCAATCGGCAGCCAATTTAATGAAAGGACGGTTTCACCAAATTTTTTGCCAAATATACGAGGCGGCAACCCAAAACCAAATTCTTCCACAAAAACTCCTGCCCAATTGGCCACCAAAAAATGACCGAGTTCATGCACAAAAACAAGGATGGAGAGAAGAAGGAAGAATGTAATAACAGTCAACAACATAATCTACAAATCTACAAATGCTAAATCTACAAATAAATGCGGAAATGTTTTAATGATTAAATAAATTACTACATTCAATCATTCATTTGCATATTTGTAGATTTGATTATTTGTAGATTGTTATATTTGCAATAATTCCTGCTCCTTGCGCTGTCCCATAGCGTCGACATCTGCAATCATTTCGTCTGTCAATTCCTGAATGCGTTTCTCGCCATTTTTTTGATCATCTTCTGAAATTTCTTTAGCTTCTTCAAGCTTTTTCAATTCCTTCATACCCTCTTGCCGCACTTGTCGCACCATGATACGCCCAGCCTCTAATTTGGCTTTCGCAAGCTTAATGTACTCAAGTCTGCGTTCTTGTGAAAGAAGTGGAATGGTTATACGAATTATCTCGCCATCAACAACGGGAGTTACTCCGGTATTGGTTTCCATAATACCCTTTTCTATTTCTTGAATTGTCGATACGTCGTAGGGGGCAATCACGATAGTCTTTGAATCCATGGTCGTAATCGTCGCCATTTCCATAATTTTTAGTCGCTGAGTGCCGTCGTAGGCTGATATGACGATGTTTTCAACCAACGCCGGAGTGGCTCTGCCGGAACGAATGGATGCTAAATCAGCTTGTGTAACCTCTATGGATTTTTTCATCCGGTCACGCGTGTTTGAAAGAAGTGGATCAATCATATGTGTATGTATCTTATGCGACGCGAGGATGTGTGGTCAAGACCTTATATTCTTCACTGGATCTGTAAAGTGATCTCTCAATTTACGTCGTTTTTTGATTTCTCAATTTGCACGGTTTAAATTCTTATAGGCAAAAAGCCTACAACCTGCTCATTGAGCTTTGTATTTACGTTACAATCAGTCAAGCATACTAAAGGTCTTGCTGATGTGAAAATTGAGAAATCATCTTTTAGGAAAATTGAGAGATCATCTTACATATTCTTCACTGGATCCCCGCGTTCGCGAGGATGACGCAGAAAATTACTCCCCAAGTGTCATGCGCGTAAACTTTGACACCGTGATATTTTCCCCAAGCTTGGCAATCGAGAGCTTTATCAACGCTTGCATGGTAAGCTTTGTATCGCGAATATAATCGCTTTTTAATAATTCCTCGACATTTTTAGGATTCATGGCGGCAATTTGAAGCGTCATCTCATGTGCAAGGGCTTTAAATTCATCGGTGCGAGCGACGAAATCTGTCTCGCATCGCAATTCTACAAGCACTCCCACTTTGCCATTTGCATGAACGTAGGAAGCGATAATACCTTGCGACGTTTCTTTGCCTTCTTTTTTGGCTGCCTTTTCCAAACCACGCTCACCCAACAATTTTTTGGCTTTATCAAAATCTCCATTTGCATCTTCTAGCGCTTTACGGCAATCAGCAACTCCTGCTTGCGAGTCCTGACGAAGCTTTTTTAATACATCAATAGAAAATTTCATAGGTCGTTACTCCTTGACAGACTTTTTTACTTTCGTTGGCTTTTTGATTTCTTTTACAACCTTTACTTCTTCTTTCCCGCCTTGACTCGCTTCAGGCGAGGCAGGTTTCTCAACTTTCATTATTTCTTTGACTATCTTGCTCTCTGTTTTAATAATAGTATTTATGTTTGCTACAAGCGGCTCTGCGACAACGGGTGCGACTTTACCCGCTGCAACCTCTGCTTCCTTTTGAAACTTTTCCAATCCTTGATGATATGCTTGAGCCAAAGCATTTACCAAAAGCTCTACAGACCCGACTGCATCATCATTTGCAGGTATTGTGTAATCTATACCAGTAGGATTGGCATTTGTATCGACAATTCCGACAACCGGAATACCCAAGCTTAAGGCTTCTTTGACAGAAATCTGCTCTTTGCGAACGTCTACAACCACCAATGCGGCGGGGGGCTTTGAAAGGGTCAAAACGCCTTCGTAATCCGCCATCAAACGGCGAAGATCGCGAGCCATAGCCATTTGTTCATGCTTAGGAAACTTCTTCCATGCACCCGTTGCTTGATCGGCCGTCATGGTATTTACTTTTTTAATATTTTTGGAAATCCCATCCCAATTGGTCATAAATCCGCCTATCCAACGGTTGATAAGAAAACTTGCTCCAGCGGCAGTAGCTGCAAGCTTAACCACGCCTTGCGCTTGACGCTTGGTACCGACAAAAATAACAGTCGACCCCAATGACCCTAATTCATAAAGATAGTCAATAGCTGCATCAAGACCTGCTTTTGTCTTTGCAAGATCAATGATGTGAATGCCGTCTTTTTCCTGCCAGATAAATTCAGCGGCCTTGGGATGCCAACGTTCTGATTTATGGCCAAAATGACATCCTGCTTCTAAAAGTTGTTCAAGTGTAATGTTTTTCATAATAATAAAGACGCCAAATACAGCGTCTTATAAATTGCTGTATCTCTTGACCTTCCACTCGATACCCTTATTGGGAGAGATACTTTCTCGAGTGTGCGTAATGAGTGTAGTATACACGATCAACACTCACCAATCAAGCGAGGGAAACCCTGACAGGGTCGGACCCTGTCCAAGTCGCATATGCATCAACGAACTCTACGAAGAGGATTCCATGTCCGAAGCATAGCTACCACTCGACTATTCATAATCTTCTCTTTTAATGTAGGCGTATGTAAAAGAGGAAAATCTTCCCAAATCGTTTGAGTACCATGGTTTTCTGCAGGCATACCCAATTGATCCTGACCTATTCGTGATCTTGCACTTCGAACACAACGACTCCAAGCATCTTTTGACATCTTGGCTACACCCCAAAAACCTGTGCGTTCTTTTTCATCGGGTAGTAATAACATATAAAATTAAATAATTGGAAATCTTCCTGTCAATACTACCACTTCTTTTTTTATTTGCAACAAAACAGAATTTGTAGACAATTCGTTCTTTACACTCGTAAGAAATTTTTTGCGTTCCTCTTTAGATTCTGGGAGTTGATAATGCGACGCATCCTTTATGACCTTCACAATCCATTCACCGATCTGTTTCATTTCTGCCTCTTTCATCCCACGTGTCGTCGCGGCTGGTGTGCCGATACGAATGCCCGAGGGATAAAATGGCGGATTCGTATCATGCGGGACGCTGTTTTTATTGACGACAATTCCTGCAACCTCAAGCGCTTCTGCAACTACATTGCCCACTAACTTTTGCGGACGAAGATCAACCACCATTAAATGATTATCCGTCCCTCCCGTTGACAGGGTCAGACCCTGTCCAAGAAGTGTATCTGCTAAAACTTTTGCATTGAGAACAACTTGTTTGGCATACGTTTTAAATTCTGGCTTGCTGGCTTCGTAAAGCGCTACGGCAATTGCAGCGGTCGTATTATCATGCGGGCCGCCTTGAAGCCCCGGAAACACCGCCTTATCAATCTTCTCTCCCATCAATGGATCTTTTGCTAACCCGCGCTCTGTCACCATGAGCATCGCACCCCGAGGACCTCGTAATGTTTTATGCGTTGTGGTCATAACGACATCAACAAACGGAACTGGCGACGGATGCACACCTGCCACAACTAATCCTGCGATATGAGAAATATCAGCAAGAAGAAGTGCACCGACATCATCTGCAATTTTTTGCCAAGCTGCCCAATTAAAAATTCTAGGATACGCCGTCGTACCAACGATAATAATTGTAGGCTTGGTTTCTATTGCTAAACGCTCGACTTCTTTCATGTCTATAAACCCACGCGCATCGACATCATATTGAACACTATGAAAATATTTGCCGGAAAATGTGACGTTTGGATGCCCGTGGGTCAAATGCCCGCCACCGGAAAGCTTCAATCCCATGATGGTATCCCCAGCGTTTAACAGTGCAAAATATACTGCCGCGTTGGCAGGAGATCCGGAATACGGCTGGACATTGGCGTGCGGCACACCAAATAATTTTTTTGCGCGATCGATTGCGAGATCTTCAATTTGATCAATAATTTTATTTCCCTGATAATATCGTTTATGCGGATAGCCTTCTGAGTATTTATTCGTAAGCACTGATCCTAACGCCTCGCGTACAGCCAAGGATGTATAATTTTCTGAAGGAATAAGCGAAATAGTATTTTGCTGACGAGTAGTTTCTGCTTTTATCAATTCGCTAATTTGAGTGTCCATGGATACGGGGATTATAGCACTTTTGAAGCCTTCGTTTTTTGTACCAACCGATCGATAGCAGGCTCAACTGCGCCGCAGATAAAGGGTTTCAGCTCAGCATTGGTAATATGATCCCATGTGTCGTATCGGGCTAACTCTCTCGGATTTTTATCATCCATCGACTCAGCAACAGAGACTATTAAAGGCTTTTTCATATCATAAAATGCTCGTCCACCATTGGCTATTGACAAGCCCCCCGATGTGGAGGCAACTGTTGCTGGTGATTTCGTTGCAAAGTCAATGACTTCATCCCGCGTAAACGGACGCATAGAAACACGAACATGAAGAATGACTGTGGCAGGTTCTGATACACCATCTTTTCCTGCTATAATGCCAGTCAGTGCGTTTATAATCTCCACGTCGCGGCCCGACTGCATCATAGCCTCTGGCGAATGTTTGGCCCAAAAAACGGGATCGCCTACGGGCTTTTCAAGCATTGCGATGTCTTTGTCATTTATATGAACCAATTGAACGGTATCGGTATAAAGAAGCATCTTTTCGTTGCCCCCCGTATACATATCTCCATCTTCTACTATCACTTTGGCTAAGCCTGACATAGCTTGGGCTAACGCACTATCATCTTTGGCTTTGCGTTCGGCAATGGCCTGTGGTCGATGCTCGGTATGAGGAGCACTCTCATGAATACGGTTTTCGTTGTAGAGAGGATTTCTTTGGGTAATCGTCCAATTAGGAAGCCATTTTTGAAAAATATTCACTTTATTATTTCCATCTAGGCTCGTCACAAAGGTAATTGGGAGGCGTTCGTTCATAAGAAAGCCTCCATAAAAACCGAAAAAGACCCGTGAAGGGTCTCTTTAAAAAAATGACTATGCAATTGGTTTATTGGTTTTTTCATTTGGTGTCCTACGTCCTAGCCTTGTGAGCCGGGTGGCGTTACTTGAGAAAAAAGCCTAAATATTTAAGTGCTCCGCCTCATCTTCCTTTTCGCCTTAGATACTATTCGTATCGCGGCTTAAAGAGCGATGTATGGCGGATTGATCATTACTAAACTCCCTTTCGACTAGCTCAAGATCGTTAAGTACTGAATCAAAAAACCGCTGGGGATTTACCTCCCCGCGCTTGATAATTATTTATACCAAAATACAGAAAAACAATCAAGAGGCAATATTCAACAAACGTCAACTTTAACTTTGCGGATATGGGATAGCATAATTGCTGTTTGGTCTAGAAACGTGATTATTTCTTGCCGCATCATTAAGTTCTGCAACACCTCTTGTCGAAAAAATAATATTTTTTGAAACCTCACGGGGATATTCAGCACCATTTGTTCTTGATCGATGCCAAACTCGGAATACTAAAAGTCTATTACTGTCCGACTCATCAGCTAAATCTGACTTGAGCCTCGGCATCATTTCTTCTGCATGAAAACTAAGTTCACCTGCGCTGAAAGCATCTGGAAAAATACCCAATTCAGGCTCTAATCCTTCAATAAGGTTGGTCCCTGCTCCACCCATTCCAGTACGAGTTTGACGAAAAAATTGAGGTAAAATGCTTACCCAATCAAATCCCTTATCATGATGGATTGCAACTTCCGTACCTACTCCTAAATCTGTTTGTGCACGCAATAATCTAAGCGCGCGCTTTGAAGAATGAGCAACGTGTGGGAGTGCGTCTAGATGATCATAGTAACCCTTGCCGCCCCCTGTAATAGTTTCTACGATAAACATAAGATTGTGATAATAGCATATCTTATAGACCTATGTCAAATCGACGATCGATCGTCAAATTACACACGAATAATTTTCATGTATCACGAGGAATAAGTAAATGAAGGAACAATCTCTCCATGCTTTTCTAGACTCACAATAAATCCTTGTATCGCATCAGTGATCATTTCCTTTGCTTCCTTTAGCGTTTTTCCATACGTAACGCATCCTTGAAGTGATGGCACGACAGCGGTAAACCCACCTTCAGGTTCTGGATGAAAAATGACAGTATAATCTTGGATTTTCATAGTGATTGTATTGTAGCTTTTCCATCATCAAAGTCAATTTTGTATCCGCCGACCATGGGGATATATGGAATTATTGATAATGCCTCAGGTGTCAACGCAATGCCTTGATATACAGCTTTCAAAAGCATAAGAGGATCGCCATGGGAGACGACGATGATCTCTTTCCCCTCATGTTTGAGAGCAAATTCTTCCATCGCTTCTTTCATTCGAGATGCAATTTCAATCAATGACTCGCCGTCATGATCCTTGTACCATTCTGTTTCGTAAATCCCCCATCCACCCTTTTCTTCAACAAATCCTTCTTTTTCGCCTTGAGCGGGAGATCGAACTTCAAGTAATCGCTCATCAATAATCGGAGTTAACCCAAATGATTTGGCTAAAATTATCGCGGTTTCAAATGTGCGCTCCAAAGGACTGGTGTAAACGGCAACGATTGGTTTCGACGACAGTTTCGTTGCTAATTCATGTACGTCTTCTTTTCCCTTTTGAGACAAATGAAAGTCAGAAAGTCGATATGGAAGAATTCCATCATGGGTTTCGTATTGTCCGTGACGTAATAAATAAATAGTGGTCATATAAAAACTTTAACACAGAAATAAAAATTTCATACAGTCATCGTTGAAGATGTATTAGCATGCTAACATGTTAGCATGATGAAATATATAATAAATATGTAGGTATACTTGAATTTCAACACTATTCAATAAGTTTTTTATTGCGAAGTATTTCTAACACCTTTTCATGGATCATTTCTTTAGTAAGAATTACGCCGTCTATGACGCATTCTATTACAACCCAATTTTTTCTCTTTTTGGCTAAACTCAAATACATCGCTTCAGATTCAACCCTATGATTTTCATCAGTCTCCAAGATATCTTTCTTCCCACCCAAATATGCCCGCAACCCCTTTTTCTTGGTTAATTCCATCCCTACTTTCCATGGAACGTGAAGATAAATAACGATATCTTCGCGAGGAATTTTGTGCACTTTGTACTCAAGTTCATCAATCCAATCCAAAAATTCTTTGCGCTTTTCTTCCGGAAGCCTAGCGCCTTGATGTGCCATGTTGCTTGTGGCGTATCTGTTGCTTACAATCGTGCCGCCATGGCCTAACCAATCGTCCATTTCTTTTTTGGCTGCTGCACGATCCAAAGCATACGCCAAGGACGCCAAATAGGGCGAGACTTCATTCACCCCGCCAAACTCTCCCGCCAAAAATCGACCAACGACTTTACCATGAAAAGAAGAATAGTACCGTGGAAAATCAAACAATTTCACTTTTACACCTTTATTCAAAAAATATACTGAAAGTAATTCGGATTGCGTGGTTTTTCCCGATCCGTCACCCCCGTCAATGACAATAAGCTTTCCTTTTCGAGAACGCTGTATCGATACTTCATCTATAAACTGTTTCAATACAACGGTGAGACTATCCTCATCATAATGCTCAAGATACAAATGTTCCGAAGGATTGCCGGTGATCATCGGAGACAATGCATCAGATGCATCTTTGTAAAACAAACAAAGCACTGGCTTGTCGTGCGTCAATGCATATACAATCTCTCCCCCGACGCCACTGCTTGGCACTGTCACTTCTGCCACAATACAATCAGACTGCTCAATAGCTTTCTTCTCCCGTAAAAAAATATCGGTCGGACCAATACCGTGTTTTTGATCGTCAGAGGCTATGATTTGCTCACCTGAGGTAAATGTGTGACGCATCGCTTTGACCGCATGAATCACCTGTGTAATACGCATGTTGTTCTCAGGATTTTTGGAAGTGGCGCTTGTAAAATAAATCTTCATATATACATACTTCTTATCCTAAAGTATCGTAGCAACATCATACACCGTCTTCAAGGTGACATCTGCAACTGTACTTGCGGCATCTGACCAAACCAAACACGTTTTCATGCCAAGCATCTTGGCTGGGGCTAAATCAACAGCCTCCCTGTCCCCAATCATCAGGTGTGCTGCTGCAGGTAAACCAGTCTTACCCATGATGTATTCAAATCCCTTCGTGTCGGGCTTATTCACTCCTACTGTTTCTGCCGTAATAATTCCTTCAAATTGAACCGATAAAACACCCAAAACAGTAAGTGCTGAGAGAACCCTATCTTTCACCCCATTTGCCAAAATAAATTGTTTATAGGCCAAAAACTTTGAAAACATCTCAGTCAATTTCGGATCAGGAGCTAAATGCGGATTTCTGTCTTTATACGTTTCGCATTCGATGGCTGCTTCCAACAAAGAAATATTACTTAAAATTGATGCGGTCTTCGTACTGCTTGGAGTTTTAACCATGTAGACTTTATTAAATTCTTCAATTGTTTTCTCTCTACTCCAGCCGGTATGATTCATGACCACTTTGTAATCTGCTTCTTTTACGGCTGTTGCTATCTCAGGCGTCATCTTATAGAGCGTCCCGTCAAAATCCCAAATCAAAACTTTAACATCTCTTAATAGCTCATTCATACAAAAAACATCATATCACGAAGAATATCAAAAAATAAGCTTATATCATCATGCTAACATGTTAGCATGATGATACGTTTGA
Source organism: uncultured Gammaproteobacteria bacterium (assembly GCA_964367095.1). Lineage (GTDB taxonomy): Bacteria > Patescibacteriota > Microgenomatia > UBA10105 > UBA927 > UBA927. Next base: position 26,768 of record CAYIXE010000007.1, read on the forward strand.
GAAACAGTCTAAACTAATCGAATAATGATACCGTAATCGGTTGTCTCCAGATTACGGT
>CAYIXE010000008.1:0-25332 GCA_964367095.1 uncultured Gammaproteobacteria bacterium
TAATCGCTCGTTTAGTGTGAGAGCTACATACAGTAAGCTCTTGTCGTCTTTTGCATGTAAAGTGATCTCTCAATTTACGTCGTTTTTTGATTTCTCAATTTGCACGGTTTAAATTCTTATAGGCAAAAAGCCTACAACCTGCTCATTGAGCTTTGTATTTACGTTACAATCAGTCAAGCATACTAAAGGTCTTGCTGATGTGAAAATTGAGAAATCATCTTTTAGGAAAATTGAGAGATCATCTTACACTTGTCGTCTTTTGCAATTACGTTGTATTTGGGCATCCATTGACGAATAAGTTTTGCTTCTAATAGAAGCGCGTCAAATTCACTTGCGGTGACGATTGTTTCTATATCAAAAATCTCGGTGACCAGTTGGTTGGTTTTGGGACTTATGTCTTTGGATTGTAGAACGTACTGTTTTACGCGGCGGATCAGACGTTTCGCTTTCCCGACATAAATCACTCTTTCGTTTAGATCTTTATATATATACACACCGGGAAGATCGGGTATATGTTTTATTTTTTCTTGCCATTTTTCCATAGGAGAATCCAGACTAAGATGGCACAAAGCAACACCACAGAAATGATGACAAGCACAATTCCCACTAGCAACGCATATGGCGGATGAATAGTAACCTCGTATAAAATAGTCGCATCATTTGCAGTTGCTTGTATAGTAGCTTTGAGCGGAGTAAAGGTGTGTGGAAACGTTGCTTCAAGGGGTAAATATAGCGTTCCATAGGGCAAAAGTTCAATAAAGTCTCTTTCTAGTTGAATATTTCCGATGGTTGAGCTTGCGCGAACAGACACATTCTTTATTGTTGTACCGCTGTTATTGTGCACAGTAAGCGTGCCGGAAACTGTATTTCCTGCGGTAACTTGTGAAGAAAATAAGATTTTCGTTTCTAAAGAACTTGGGCTTATAGTGGGTGCTGTCTCACTAAATTCTACCAATACGTCTTTTGTATCTGTAGCAGCATCATGATAAAAGCCAGCTGGATACGGCATCTCACTGCTCTCTCCCTGTATTGCAAAGACGATGTGATTAAAGTCGAGCTTGTCAAAATAATTCAATCCTCCTGTCGTATTTGCCCACGTTGGATCTATCGGTATCCAATTTTTTTTCTCATTATCATAATATTCCGGCCACGCATGGAGAACATCAGTGACTAAAGAAAGTGGGCGCAGTTTGCTATTTGTAGTATAGGCATACCCAAGTATTCTTCTGGCTGGAATATTCGCGGCCCTGGCGATAGCTATAAATAAATCAGTAAATTCCATACAGAGAGCAGTGTCCGGTTCGGCGAGTACACCACTAGCACCGATGCGTTTAATTTCATCATTAATTCTTGAGTAATTGTAGGTAAGTGTTCGGACTACAAAATTATAAATTTCGCGTGGTGTTTTGTAGAGTGCTGCATATTCTTTTATCTTTTCATCAGATATCTGCCAGTATGGTTGCTCGGAAAGATTAGCCTCTCTATGTATCTCTGATGTAGTAAATGATGATGAAGGGTTAAGAAATACATCGATGTCTAGCTTCGTTTTTACAACAACTGATTGTAATGCGGGTACAAGAAATTCTGCCAACCAATTGCCATCAGCATCTTTTGAGACATTAAGCGGCTTAGGATCTAAAGAAGTGATGCTCACACTTTGATATGCAGTCTCAGGAGGGAGCGCGATGCTCTGTTTATTCGCAACTCGATTAGCATTTTGCAGGGTGTACGTAAGATCGACAGCATAGCTTTGAGATTTGCCATATGCCGCTTGGACACCACCGCGAATCATTTGAGCCTTTGACCATTTATTATTATTTGCAGGATACGGGGAAAGATATGCAACTTCTCCAAAAGATGAAGGAACAGCGAGCGAGACATCGTATGAACCCACATCAGGATCATTCACAATCCCCGGAACATATATTTCCCAAATACTGCCATTTTTCGTCGCTATATCAGCATGTTCATACCGCAGAGAAAACGTGAGAGACTTACCAAGACCCACTGCTTTTTTATTAAAGCCAAGTGTTAAATCAGTTTTCCCTGACTTTACTGATATAGAAGGAGTAATGACGCCGCCGTCATCATATGCGATAACATTTGAAATTTTATCGCTATCTAAAAGCAGTGAGTATTTCTGAGGATAATAGTTGGAGAGCTTATTGGTTAAAACGACGTGCTGAGTCACGAAAGTTTTTCCCGTCGGACTTATCGCATATTGCACATCATAGTCTGCTTGAAACTCCCCCACTGCCCGGACATTGCCGGCAGGTACAACGGTCATAAACAGAGCGAGTATAACGAAAATTCTCAAGAAATACTTCATTCGTATATTTATTCTAATACAATTTTTAAGAATTTACCTGTATAAGACAAGGGATTGTTGGCAATATCCCGCGGTGTACCCTCGGAAACTATTTTCCCCCCGCCACTTCCCCCTTCAGGACCCAAATCGATAACCCAGTCAGCAGTTTTTATGACATCCAGATTATGTTCAATCACAATGACGGTATTTCCGGCAGCAGCTAAACGGTGAAGTACCAAAAGAAGTTTCTCAAGATCTGCAAAATGAAGGCCTGTTGTCGGTTCATCAAGGATATATACCGTTTTACCTGTGGATTTTTTGGCTAATTCTGAGGCTAATTTGACGCGTTGTGCTTCTCCTCCTGAAAGTGTAGGTGCAGGTTGGCCTAACTGAATATAGGAAAGACCTACATCTTTTAACGTAGCAAGTTTGCCCGTTACCAAAGGATGCGCATGAAAAAATTCGATCGCGTCTTCAATAGTAAGCCCTAACACTTCAGCTATCGACTTGCCGCGGTATGTTACCTCAAGAGTCTCGGTATTATACCTAGCACCGTGACATACTTCACACGATACGTACACATCAGATAAAAATTGCATTTCAATTTTTCTCTGTCCTTCACCCTCACAGCTTTCACATCTACCGCCCTTCACATTAAACGAGAATCGACCTGCTTTGTATCCTCTTAGTCTCGCTTCCTGCGTTTGAGAGAATATTTCACGAATTATGGTAAATAATCCTGTATACGTTGCAGGATTGCTTCTTGGGGTTCTCCCAATTGGGGACTGATCAATCATGATTACTTTTTCGATGTCAGAAAGGCCGATGAGCGCTTTATATACTCCTTCCGGATCTTTAGAAAGTGGGTTCATATGCCGTGTGAGCGCGGGATACAAGGTTTCTACGACAAGAGAGGACTTGCCGCTTCCCGATACACCAGTCACACACGTAAACGTACCTTTTGGAAATGATGCATTTATATTTTGTAAATTATTCTGTGTTACTCCCTTAATAGTTATATGATCCAACACGTTATTTTTTGAAGCTGATGAAGTTTTAGGCATGTGAATTTTTCGCTTACCCGAAAGATATAATCCCGTAAGCGACGAAGGATTTTTCATGATATCTGCCACGGTTCCTTGGGCCGTAACCATCCCGCCATGTTTGCCCGCCCCCGGTCCAAAATCGACTACCCAGTCAGCGGCTTCTATCATTTCCCGATCATGCTCGACGACAATCACTGTGTTTCCCAAATCCCGCAGAGTCTCAAGAGTTTTTATAAGTCGATTATTATCGCGAGGATGCAAACCAATAGAAGGTTCGTCTAATACATAAAGGACTCCCGTTAATCCTGATCCTATTTGAGATGCCAGACGAATTCTTTGCGCTTCGCCACCTGCGAGAGTATTTGCACCTCGTCCTAAAGTAAGATACGAAAGACCGACACTTATCAGAAATCCTAATCTGTTTTTGACTTCTTTTATGATAGGCTCTGCAATCGTACGCTCTGAAAGTGTGAGCGTTTTCGATGTCTCATCTTTTAGCGACATAATCCATCGATGCGCTTCATCTATAGAAAGTTGGGTCACATCAACAATTGATTTTTTAAGAACTGTAACCGTGAGACTTTCAGGTTTCAATCTTCGTCCACTGCACGCCTCACAAACTTTTTCTCTCATAAATTTGCCAATTTCTATACGCATATACTCAGATTCACTCTCTTTATGCCGTCGTTTCAGTTCATTCACAAATCCCGTAAAGACCTCAGAAATCGCAGTCTTTTCTCCAAATCTATTTTTACCGGTCACCCGATACACCTGAGAGCCAGTTCCATAGAGAAGCATCTCGATTTGAGCTTTTGTAAGAGATTTAAGCGGTACTCGTTCATTTATTTCATGCGTCCTGCATACCATGGACACCACTCGTGCATACCACGTATCATGAGAAAATAGATTAGCAAACGGTAGGATACCGCCTTCAGACAGCGATAGTTGCTCACTTACAACCAATGCGGGATCAGCGGTTAATATTTTTCCGATTCCTGTACACGTTGGACATGCGCCATGGGGAGAGTTAAACGAAAAAGATCGCGGTTCTATTTCAGTTAACGAAATATTACAAAACGCACAACTTAAATTTTGTGAAAATAAATGATCTTCTCCATGTATTGGCTTTTCTGGTAGTACAAATCCTGCATCTTTAATATGAGAAACGAGCACGAGCCCATTTGACAGTGTTATCGACTGTTCAACAGCATCTGCGATGCGACTTCGCAACTCTTTTCTGACCCCAGCTTTAAGACTTGCTTTATCAACACTTAATTTATCGATAACTACTTCAACCGTATGCTTGTTTGTTTTAATAAGCGTGATGTCAGAGTCAAGATCAATATATTTTCCGTCAATGCGCACGATTGTGTATCCTTTAGAACGCAAATTGGTAAATAATGCGGTAAATTCACCTTTGTGGTCGCGAACAATGGGTGATAAAAGCATCATCCGATATTGTCTGTCTCCCGTATCAATTCCTTCCTTCGCATAGTCAAGAATCGATTCAATGATCTGATCTGAGGATTGTCGTGATATCTCTCTGCCGCAAGATGGACAATGCGGATGTCCAACCTTAGCATAGAGAAGACGAAGATAATCATAAATCTCCGTGACAGTACCTACGGTTGATCGTGGATTGTGTGACGTTGATTTCTGATCGATTGAGATAGCTGGTGATAAACCCTCTATAAGATCTACATCAGGCTTGTCCATGACACCTAAAAACTGACGAGCGTAGGATGAGAGAGACTCAACATATCTTCGTTGTCCTTCCGCGTAAATCGTATCGAATGCTAAAGATGACTTCCCGGATCCGGAAAGACCGGAAAAAACTACTAACGAATTTTTGGGTATCGTAAGATTAATATTTTTGAGGTTATGTTGTCTGGCGCCTTTAATTATTATATTTTCCATATATCGGTTAAAGTGACAATTTTATATGCTGTATCTGATCTCGTATATGTGCGGCAAGTTCAAAGTTCATGTCTCGGCTTGCGGCCTTCATTCGGGAGGTGAGAAGTGTCATTTGACGTTTTTTATCCATGGGAGTCATGCCTGTAAGTTCCATTTCTGTCAGAAAATCATCAGAAACATATTCCACATTGGGTTCTTTTAAGAGAGTCATCCGATCACGAATTGGTTTACTGATAGATAAAGGGGTTACATTATGCATTTTATTGTAAGAATGCTGATACTCTCGCCGTCTGGTGACCTCATCTATGGCACGCGTCATAGATAGCGTGCGTTTGTCCGCATAAAGAATTACCTTTCCATGTATATGTCTTGAAGCCCTGCCCATGGTTTGTATAAGACTTGTCGTACTTCGCAAGAATCCTTCTTTATCAGCATCAAGAATAGCAACGAGGGATACTTCAGGAAGATCCAGTCCTTCACGTAATAAGTTAATGCCGATAACCACATCAAATACGCCTCTTCGCAAATCAGCTAAAATATCAGAACGCAATAATGTTTCGACATCCGCATGCAGATACTGTACTTTTATATTTTTTTCTGCTAAATAAGTGGTCAGATCTTCGGCTATTCGTTTGGTAAGGGTGGTCACAAGGACTCGTTCTTTTTTATGAACTCGTAATGTAATTTCTTTTAACAGATCTTCAATTTGACCTTTTGACGGCCGTATATCAATCGTTGGGTCTATAAGTCCTGTAGGCCTTAGCAACTGCTCAACGACTCCTTTATTGGTCATTGTGATTTGTGATTTGAGATTTGAAGCGCTTTCCGAAGCGCGTGAAAGTTCCCATTCATCAGGAGTGGCTGACACATAGACAGTTTGCGGCATTCTACGCATAAATTCGTCTATGCGAAGCGGCCGATTATCTAAAGCTGACGGCAATCTGAATCCGTAATCCACAAGCGTTTGCTTACGACTTCTGTCTCCTAAATACATTCCGCGGATTTGCGGCATGGTGATGTGCGACTCATCGATAAATAATAACCACTTGCCTTTGGATGTACTTTCAAAATAATCAAGCAAGCTATAGGGGGGATCGCCAATCTCACGTCCATCAAAATACCGGCTATAATTCTCGATTCCATTGACATACCCTAATTCTTCTACCATTTCCAGATCATGGGTGACGCGATCTTTTATGCGTTGCGCTTCAATAAATTGTCCTCTATCGGTAAATTTCTTGACTTGTACCTCCATATCCGACCGAATTTGTCCAAATACTTTTTTGTACTGTTTGGGGTTGGTCATGTAGTGTTTGGCAGGGTACACGACAAATCCATCAAGCGTTCTAATTTTGTTTCCAGTCAAAAGATCAAGACTTTCAAGTCGTAAAATTCCGTTATTGCCTACAACCACCCTTATACACTCATCCTGATATGCCGGATAAATATCGACGGTATCTCCTCTCATTCTGAAAGTGCCGCGGGTAAATCCCATATCGTTTCGTGTGTATTGCAGTTCTACGAGCCTTTTGGCTATTTCTCGTGGCGTCTGTGGTAGGCCGACTTTTAGCGCTAAAATGAAGTTTCCATATTCTTTCGGTGACCCGATATTATAAATGCATGATACCGAGGCCACCACAATACAGTCTGGTCTTGTAAGTAAATTTGTCGTGGTGGCTAAACGCAATTTATCGATTTCCTCATTTATGACGGTTTCTTTTTCTATATATGTATTTGATTGTGGAATATATGCCTCCGGCTGATAATAATCGTAGTACGATACGAAATAACTCACAGCATTTGTCGGGAAGTAATCGCGAAATTCCTGATAGAGCTGAGCGGCGAGAGTTTTATTATGAGAGATAATAAGAGCCGGACGATTCGCATTTGCGATAAGATTGGCCATAGTAAACGTTTTTCCACTGCCAGTCACTCCCAAAAGCACTTGTTCCTTCGTGCCCTTTTGTACAGCTTTTGAAAGCTTTTCAATAGCTTGCGGCTGGTCTCCTGTTGGTTTGTAGTCAGCTTTGAGTGCAAAAATATTCATGTTCGGTTATATTTTTATATTGGGGGTATTTTGATACTCTTTTATGTATTGACTATTCGGGTGAATACATTATTATTGTATGTATCTTATCATATCGTTCGGTTCACTTGATATGCCAGCAATACTTTATCCTAGAGAAAGACAGCTTTTAGATTTTATCTCACAATTTATCCAACGCTTCGGATACGCTCCGACCTTGAAGGAAATTGGTGAATCGATGAAGATTTCCTCTCCAGCCACTGTTCACGAACACATAGATAGATTACGACAAAAAGGCTTTATTCGCAAGTTGGATGGAACTGCTCGAGGTTTAGAGATTGTCGCAGAGAATTACAAACCGGCAGGCGGCAATGCGACACTAGAACTTCCTGTCTTAGGGTTTATCGCGGCTGGAGCTCCTCTGGAACCATATTCTGACCCGAACTATTATATTTCTGTAGCACCCAGTATCGTGGCATCCAATCAACCGCATTATGTATTGCAGGTGAAAGGTCAATCCATGATAGATGACGGCATACTTGACGGCGACTTCGTCGTCATCCAGCACCAGCAGGAAGCCAAAAATGGCGATATCGTCGTAGCGCTCCTACCAAATGGTTTAGCAACCCTTAAAAGGATATTCTTTGAAAAAGATCGTATTAAGTTATCTCCTGCCAACGCCGCAATGTCACCCATATTCACGACACACGTAAAAATTCAAGGCAAAGTCGTGGGGCTTATACGAAAGTTTGTCTAAATTACTGGTTGATGATCTCTGGAAGATCTTTGGTCGCAATCCCCGGTACATCTGGATTTCGTTTATGCTGAATGTATTCATAGATCATGGGTAAGACGGAAAGACCGATGATAGCAAAAATTGCGTAGTGGAAATTTTCTTTGATAAATTGCAAATTGCCGAAATAATATCCCAAAAGCGAAAATATACTTACCCACAAAATACCGCCTACAACATTATAGGTAATAAAAGTCCTGTAATGCATCTTGCCTACACCCGCGACAAACGGTGCAAATGTACGGATAATAGGCACGAAACGAGCCAGTATTATTGTTTTGCCACCATATTTTTTGTAAAACTGCTCGGTTTTATCTATATGTTCCTGATTTATAAATGTAATTTTCGGATTATCAACTATTTTTCGTCCAAAGTAGTGTCCAATCCAATAATTAACCGTGTCTCCCAAGATGGCAGCGCTGATGAGAATCGCTATAACAAGCCCTAGGTTTAGGGAACCCAACGCTGCTATGGCACCAGCCGCAAAAAGAAGTGAATCACCTGGTAAAAATGGCAATATTACAAGTCCTGTCTCTGCAAATACAATAGAAAACAAAATTGCGTATGTGATAAATCCATATTGGGTTACCAGTAAGGCCAAGTTTGTATCAAGATGAAGTATAAAGTCAACAAATGATTGCATCAATTCCATAAAATCAATAGTACCATAGAGAGTGGTATAATCGCGATATGGGAACGCTCTACGTTGTGGCAACGCCGATTGGAAATCTAGAAGATATATCTCTTCGTGCGTTGCGCATCTTGTTTGCCTCTCCATATATCGCATGTGAGGACACAAGACGAACCGGAATGTTATTATCAGAACTTAAAAAACGCTATGGCACGATAATAGATACGAATCCTAAACCAAAACTTATTTCATATTATGATCAGGTAGAACAGGCCAAAACTCCAGAAATTCTCGAATTACTAACAAATTCTGATGTGGCGCTTGTGTCTGATGCGGGTACTCCATTAATCTCTGATCCGGGGTATGTACTCGTACACGAAGCGAGGAAAAGAAATGTTCCTGTCATTGCAATTCCGGGACCTAATGCCGCAATCACTGCACTCTCAGTTTCAGGTCTTCCGGTAAGTTCATTTATATTTTTTGGCTATCCACCCGAAAAACAATCCACCCGCCTCTCCCACTTTAAACTCGCTTACCAGTGTATTAATACACTGGTACATAAACCAACAGTCATTTACTACTGTGCGCCCCACAATCTTTCTGCAGTACTTGACGATATTAAAGTAGTATTTGGCAATATTCAGATTACTATAGCTCGTGAGCTTACAAAAGTACACGAAGAAGTCTGGAGTGGAACGATAGATAAAGCAAAAAAAATGTTTAATGAACCTAAGGGAGAGTTTGTTCTACTCTTTTAGTCTAATGTTTGCTCTAATACTCCTCCAGAGTAGACGTGTCCCCTATCGGCAGGCCTAAGTCCTTGGCTTTCAAAATGCGGCGCATAATTTTCCCCGAACGAGTTTTTGGGAGTTTATCGATAAATTCTATCTCACGAGGGTACGCGTGGCCTGCAAGGTGCTTTTTGACATATTGTGAAAGTTCCTCTTTAAATGCATCTTTTTCTTTTTCAGTTTTGAGTTTCGCTTCCATCGTCTTATCCAAAACAACAAATGCTTTGATTATCTCACCCCGCAAGGCATCAGGTTTTCCTATGACTCCTGCTTCTACCACGCCTTTGTATTCTACTAATGACGATTCCACTTCAAAAGGCCCTACGCGTTCGCCTGCAGTTTTTATGACGTCATCTGCACGGCCTATAAACCAAAAATAGCCGTCATTATCAATGACACCTCTATCGCCGCTTATATACCAGCCGTTATTAAAATAACTTTTATATTTAAGCGGCCTTCGCCAAATCGCTTTCATCATCGATGGCCAAGGGGGCTTGAGGGCGATGTTGCCTTCTGTTCCTACCTTAACTTCTAAACCTTTATCATCTACGATTGCTGCCATAAGTCCTGGTATGGGTTTTCCCATTGAACCAATCTTTATTGGCAAACTTGGAAAATTAACGATGCACATGGCACCTGTTTCTGTCTGCCACCACGTATCATGAAAAGGCAATCCAAATGCTTCTACGCCCCATCGAATTGCTTCAGGATTTAAAGGCTCACCGACAGAGCAAAGATGTCGAAGTGATAAAAGGTCATGTGATTTGGCAAGTGCGCTGCCTTGCGCCATGAGCATACGGATCGCAGTTGGCGCTGTATACCAAACGGTAATTTTGTATTTGGCAATAAGTTCGTACCATTTTTTGGGTTCAAATCGCCCAGCGTATACAAAGGTAGTGACACCACACGACCAACTCCCAAGTATTTCGTATGCTATCCCCGTCACCCATCCTGGGTCTGCAGTACACCAATACGTATCAGTATCACGAAGATCCAATACCCAATATGCCGTCATGTGCTGTTGGATAATGGAACGATGAGAATGCATAACCCCTTTTGGTTTCCCAGTTGTACCCGAGGTATAGAGCATAAAGGCATAGTCATCAGGATCCATATGGGCTATGCGATGATCAACTGATGCGTGTGCAAAAGATGTAATAAAATCTTTAGAATCAACAACCAAGACATGTTTAAGGTTTGGTAGTTTTTTTCTCACCGCGTCTATACGAGGGCTTAACGTGCTATCGGTAATAACAACTTTCGCATCGCTATTTAAGAGTCGATCAAAAAGTGCTTGTTCTTGAAACGCACTAAACAATGTTCCTGCAATAGCGCCTAATTTTAATATTCCTAAAAACGCAAAAAATAACTCCGGGATGCGAGGCAAGAATATAAACACCCGATCTGCCCGCTCTACACCAAAATCATGGAGAATGTTTGCCATTTTATTTGAATACTCTGATAACTCCTGAAAGGTGTATTCTCTACGTTGTCCCGCTTCGTTTTCCCAATACAAAGCAATTTTATTTTTGCGCCAAGTCATCGCATGGCGATCTACCGCATTGTATGCCGCATTGATATTATGCCCAAACCACGTTACATGGCTTCTGGCTTCTTTCCATGTGAATGTTTCGTAGGCTTTCTTATAATCAGGTAAATTCGGTTGACGATCTTTAGGAAATATTTTTTTGATTATGGATTGTTTTATAGTCATAGGGTAATAAAAGTTTACAGACAAACGCTTTAGACATCAATCCATTCGACAAACTCAGGATTGATGTTGAGCATCGTCGAACACATCAATATCTGCAAGTAAATTTTTTCCTGTCATTTCAGTGGGAATTGGTATACCCATATGAGCTAAAATAGTAGGCGCAATATCAGCTAATTTGCCATTAGGAAGTGAAATCGCTCTTTTTTCGTATTGATTGTTAATCAAAATAAACGGGACTGGAAATGTAGAATGTTCTGTATCGATTTCATTATTGGCTCCTATCATCTCTTCAACATTTCCGTGATCCGCCGTAACGATGCACGTTCCTCCCAGAGATAGCACGAGTCGGGCAATTTTTCCTACACACTCATCCGTGATTTGGCACGCGCGAATTGCGGCAGGGATATTCCCTGAATGTGCAACCATGTCGGGATTTGCTATATTAATGAGAATAAATGAATAAACATCACTTACTAATCGATCAAGGACCCGATCGGTGATTTGGAAAACGGACATTTCGGGTTTTAAATCATATGTAGCCACGTTAGGAGAAGGGATAATCAAATGATCTTCCTGGGTAAACGGCACCTCGTGCATGCCATTGAAATAATAGGTGACAAATCGTTCTTTCTCTGATTCAGAAACACGAAGTTGCCGTACTTTCATGGTTTCTAATACTCTTCCTAACGTCATATCAATCGGCTGTAATGGAAAGGCTACAACGGTTGGTAAGTTATGTTCATATTCAGTCATAGTTACAAAAAACAAATCTTGAAGTACTATTTTTCTTGTAAACGGCGCTGGTCTATCAGACTCTTGCTCCACAATATGTTTGTGATGATATTTGACCGCGTACGGATCAAAAGATTCTTTAATTATGTGTGTTTCAAAGTCTGATAATACAAACGCACGCGTCAATTGCCTCGGTCGATCGATACGATAATTAAAGAATATCACTGCATCGTGAGTGGATATTCTCGGATATGGGTTACCTTCATTGTCAACTATAATTGTTGGTTTTATAAATTCATCAGTCACATTCTGTTCATATGACTCTTCTATAGCTTCAACGGAAGTTTTTGCCCGACGGGAAATCATTTCAGTAAGACATTCATACGCCAGTGCTGTTCGTTCCCATCGTTTATCTCGATCCATCGCATAGTATCTACCCATAATGGTGGCGATCTTTCCGATACCAATCTTTTTAAGCATGACCTCTACTTCTCGAATAAATCGAAGTCCGGCTTTGGGAGAACTATCTCTTCCATCAGTGAAAAGATGCAGATAAATCGGTCTTACGCATTGATTATTCTTAAACAGTGTGAGTAAGGCATACAAGTGATTACGGCTCGCATGAACTCCGGAATCAGATAATAATCCCATGATGTGAATAGCACTTTCATGCGACTGACTATATGACTGTGCCGACAGAAAGGCATCGTTTGTAAAAAAACTTCCATCGGAAATCGCCATAGAAATACGTGGTAAATCCTGATACACAACACGCCCTGCACCAATATTTATGTGTCCTGTTTCAGTATTTCCATCTTCTCCCGATGGCAGGCCTACAGCCTCTCCAGAAGCGTCAAGTTGTGTATGAGGATAATTTTGCCAAAAATAGGGAATATGGGTAAGATTGGAAAGTGAAATAGCATTTCCCGGTCCTGGCGGCGCTAATCCCCAACCGTCAAGCACTAATAATACGACAGGTTTAATCATTTTAATTCTTGCTCAATTTGAAGGAGTCTATTGTATTTAGCGACGCGCTCACCTCGTGCGGGAGCTCCAAATTTCACATAATCAGATTGAATACCCACGGCTAAATCAGCGACAGACGTGTCATTGGTCTCTCCACTTCTGTGGGATACTATTGTTTTAATATCATTTTGTTTTGCAAGGGTTGAAACCGCCATAAATTCTGATACTGTTCCGATTTGGTTAGGCTTTAGCAATATTGAAGTACATGCTTTTTCTGCTATGGCCTTTTGGAGTCTTTCTGGATTGGTAACGAGCAGATCATCTCCGACGACAAGTACGTCTTTTCCTACTTCACGGGTCAATTCTTTCCAATGTTCCCAATCATCTTCAGACAACCCATCCTCAATGATAAGTAATTTATATTGAGTAAATAAATCTTTAAGATATAAAACGAAATCATGACCAGAATAAGCACGAGGCCGGTCTTTTATGTGATATGAGTGATCTTTATAAAAATAATTTGAAGCCAGATCAAGCCCCATGAATACATCCACGCCATACCGGTAAACGCTTGCGCGTATAGCATCCATTATGATCGCCAGCGCATCGACATTGGTAAACAAATCCGGCGCAAATCCTCCCTCATCACCGACTGAATGTATCGCATTTCTGTACTTTAATATTTCTCTGACGCCTCGATACAGTTCTGCCCCCATCTGAAGAGCTTGTGAGAACGATTTGTTGCTTGCTGGTATGACGTGAAACTCTTGAAAATCAAGATTTCCTGCTCCATGCTTGCCTCCGTTTATGATATTAAAAGTTGGGGTAGGTATGCGCGTAATTACTGTAGGACAGGACGCGGTAAAAAGAGCATTAAAATAACGATATAAAGGCATACGCAGAGCATTTGAAACAGCGACAGATACCGCAAGCGATACGCTTAATATGCTATTAGCACCCAGCGTATGTTTATCTTTTGATCCGTCAAGGTCAACAAGCATTTTATCTATAGTACCTTGAGAAAGTGCGTCGTTTCCCTTTAATGCAGCATTTATCGTCGTATTCACATTGGTGACCGCTTTCAAAACTCCTTTGCCCCCGTACCGCTTTATGTCAGCATCTCGAAGTTCTACCGCTTCATAGGTGCCCACTGAAGCGCCTGATGGAACGGATGCGGTGCCGCTATATCCACTCTCTAATAATACTGTCGTTTCTATCGTTGGATTGCCGCGGGAGTCGAGTATCTCTCGAGCGATCGCACTGTATATTTTTGTATTTGCCGTTGACATATATATCTTTTTTCGATGAATTAACGTGAGCGTCTCGCCACAAGATCCTGTTCTGCTGATGCTATCGAGTGCCTCACCGCTACTGCCACGTCGCGATTAACTGACATGCTGGTCACTCCCCACTCGACAAGTTTGTGGACTAACTCAGGATAGTCAGATGGTGCCTGACCGCACATGGACGTTGTCACTCCCCGTTTGTTACACGCGGTAATAACTCGCTCGTAGCACCAGAGAAGTGATGGATCAACTTCATTGTATGCGGACGCAATTTCACTATTATCTCTGTCAGTGCCCAAAACTAACATCGTAAGATCGTTTGATCCAAACGAAATGCCATCAATACCAACGTCCAAGAATGCATCAATGCTTATAACGTTGGTCGGTAACTCTACCATCATCCACAATTTAAATGCGGAAGAACGTGAGAGGCCGTTTGCTGAAACAATCTTTTTCACGGCCAGTAATTCAGCGGGAGATCGTACAAACGGTATCATAAGATGCAAATTCTTTAAATGTTTTTTATTTCTGACTCTTTTTATTGCCTCAAGCTCCAGTTCAAATACCCGTGGATCAGCAATATATCGGGCAGCCCCTCTAAATCCAAGCATGGGATTATCCTCTTCTGGTTCATACTGATCGCCGCCTTTTAAATTACGAAATTCATTCGTGCGAAAATCAGATGCTCGATAAACGACCGGTCTTGGGGCCATCGCTTCACAGATAGTTTCCATGCCCAGAGATAAGTGTTCTATAAACTCTTTTTCTTTGTGATCGGCAATAATCTTTTTAGGATGCGTACCAATACTTGCCATCATAAACTCAGCGCGTAAAAGTCCAATTCCATCGATATCCATTTTTCCCACTTCTTTTGCCCTATCCGGCTCGGCCAAATTGACATAGAGTTTTGTGGCAGTTTTAATTTTTTCTCCATTGGTCTTATTGGACAAATTGGTCATATAAGACGTATTTGAAATTTGAACTGCTCCCTTAAACACTTCACCTGTCGATCCATTCGCCGTTATCACCATGCCGTCTTTGATCGCCTTCATAATGCCCTTGGCGCCCACAACTGCTGGAATTCCTAATTCGCGAGAAACAATTGCCGCGTGCGATGTGCGACCACCGCGCTCAGTAACTATTGCAACTGCTTTTCTCATAGCGGGCACATAATCAGGATTTGTCATCAGCGCTACGAGAATATCGCCCTTGAGAATTTTACCAATCTCTTTTGGGCCGCTAATAATTTTTGCCGATCCTGACGCTACACCGGGACTTGCCGCATCCCCTTTTATTAAAAGTTCTTTCTTACTATTTACTACTGACTCTTTACTGCGTACTGAGCTGCCTGCAGTGGTCACTGGCCTCGTTTGCACAATATAGATATGACCATTATCTATAGCCCACTCGACGTCCTGTGGGAAATAATAATGTTTTTCTAATTTTTCGCCGATAGATGCAATTTTTAAAACCATCTCATCTGATATTTTTTGCTTCCCTCCCTCAGACTTTGTAAGCGCCACGATCTCTGTCTTGATGCCTCTGCGACGCATTACTTTTTCCTGCACGTTAATTTCTTTTTCAACAATCTTTTTGTCTTGTTTATCAATTTTAAAATGATCTGGCGTCACTGCTCCTTGCACAATCATCTCACCTAAACCAATAATCGCATCAATGACTATTTTCGATTTGTCATTGGTCACGGGATCGAGGGTAAACATGATGCCTGAGTAGTCAGACTGCACCATTATTTGCACAGGTATTGCGATACCAACTTTGAAATGATCAAACTTATTGGTTACCCGATAAAATATCGCGCGTGCGGTGAAAAGCGACGCCCATGCTTCTTTGATCTTTTCCAAGACATTTGCCTCTCCAGCTACATTTAAAAACGTTGCTTGCTGACCTGCAAATGATGCAGTTGGTAAATCCTCAGCAGTTGCAGAGCTTCGTACCGCGACTAATACATGTTTACCTTTGTCTAATGACAAATATGCATTTATTACCTCAGTAGCTATCTCTTGCGGGAAACGTGCGTGCGTAATCTTGTGCTCAATGTCTTTGGATGCTTTCGCTAAATTAACGCTGTTACTCACATCAAGTCCATGAAGAATTCTATGAAGGTCGTCACGAAGCCCTGATTCATCCAAAAATTGAAAGTAGGCTTGCGCGGTAACGACAAATCCATTCGGCACGGGGAAGCCGCTCTTTGTCATTTCTCCTAAATTCGCACCCTTCCCCCCAACGACGCCAATGTCTTCTTTATCCACTTCTTTAAACCAGCGTACGTACTTTGGTTTCATCATATATCTAGTATCAAGAATTTTAGAAGTTTTCGCAAGTCGAGAAATGAAATTTCACACTATTGGTTTGCGGGGACGATGACATCAAATTTTTCAGGCCTGCCGTAGGCTTTGGGGCCATAATCTAAACAAAAGTTTTCAATATTCTGCATAAAATACGCAGGTTTCACTTTTTGAATGAGTCCGCAAAGATAATAGGTAAGCGCAATCATAGTACCAAAATTCGCACCTTCAGGTAATGCAATATCCCAACGGTGATCAGGGTGACCAAAACATATATTTTTATCACCAATGGTGATAACTAACTCTTTTGCCCACGGATGAACAAATTTTGCATGTCGAGATATCCCTTGAGAATTCGCCCGTATCGTGACGTGCGGACCGAACAATTCGTCTCGCTTGATTTCTATCATTGGCCCTATATTTGCGTAGCTATCAGGAAGTATAAATGCATACGATTCATAGTCGTTAAATTGTGCAGGTAGCTTCACTGATTCAATAAACGTCCGTATCGTATCTGCCTGTTCTCCGGTCGTTGAGAGTATCATGCCAAGATAGGTAGAGGTGTTATAGGTATATGGTTCGGCAATGCTTTTGTACGTGACGATCGTATCTGCAATTTTTGCTGCAGACGAATTGGGTTTACAGGTCAAAAGCGTCGCTTTCAAGCCTATTGATTTAGCAAATTCAACCTCCCATACTGAATCTTTTTCACCAGAAGCAGATATGATGATCGCATCTTTGATAAGCTTTTGACCAACAGCTTGTTTGTATGCCCCTGCCAACGATCGAAAATTACTTTCGTCACCTACGATGGCAGCCCGTCCTGAAAAAATTAATCTGCCAGTGTGACTTGCATTTCCACTTCCGATCACAAATGGCATGGAGAACATGGAAACATCAAGTCTTGGCGGTGGTGTTTTTACAAAAAAATCCAAAGACGCTATTACAATTTCATCAAGTGTTGGTAATGTCATATATTCCTTTCATTTAATAAGAAAGCAACACTTCAGTATTGTCTTCTGTTGATTTTATACCATATTCACGAGATCCTGCAGGTACAAATACAGAATGACCAGCTGATGCTTCTATAGTCATCCCACCAGCGGAAACAGATATCGCTCCAGATCGGACAAATAGATGACGAAATGTATCAATGTCATCAACAAATTCACTTCCTTTATTGTTGAGTTTAACTCTATCCATAGAATAATGCTTGGTTTCTAATATGCGCTCCTGTGTTAAATCGGCTGATTGATGCATCATTTTCGCTGAGCGCATATGTGTATTTGGGTCATTGGCAATCGCACTTCTGTCTGCCAAAGCAAAATAATCTTCAATTTGAAGTAGACGCAGTGACCCGTCTTTACCTACTTTCCCTTTATCAAAATTTCTGATCGTAGCCACATCATCCATGACATTCAACTGAATTTCGTATAAAACATTCCCAAGAGGAATCATTTTTAAATCTTCTTCCCACGAATGGTGAATACCACAGGAAGATAAGTCAAGCAATGTGCCATTTTCTACCCGAACGACGTTCACATACTGCCATGGGTTATACCGTTTGATACACATATCAATCTGAGTCTTCGCATCTTTATAGAGAAGTAATCCAGCGCGTACGTTTCCTGATATTCTCTGAATTTCTTGATCCAGTTCTGTTACGGCTTGTTGATACTCATGCCAATTTGTATCTTTTTTCACACCACATGTTATTAAACCGGCTTCAAAATAATACCAAGACTCAGGTTTCGCTTTCCATTTAGGGTGATTGACGCCATCAGATACATGAAGTTGAAATGAATTGCCAAGGGCTTGAGTAAACTTAAGAAGGAGATGCATGGAAGGGCCGTACGTCTCAACAATTCGCTGGCCGAGAATGTTTATGGGGTCATCTAAAATTAATTGTTGTAATCCTATAGAATTCTTTACTTGTGTTTGTTGCTCTACCAATTTTGAATCGGTTATTTCTCCAGTAAACGAAGAATCCTCGCTGGAAGGGGCTAAAGATAAATTACTTTTATCATAAAGCTCATACGACTGACCTATTTTTTTGCCAATTAACTCGTGTTTTTGCTGCCACTGTTTTGTTTCCACAATATACGTACCACCCCACGTGGGTTGTTCTATAAGTTTTGGGATAACTAAGTACGGTCGGATTATGGTGTCATCCATTGTATTACTCCAAAGCTGTTGTATTCACCCCAGAAGTAAAATCTACCTCAGAAAATTTATGCAAGATTTCCTTTACCTGTTTTTTTAACACTTCATACGCTTCTTGCGATTTACCTTCGAACTTTACTGTAAGGTATGGACCATTTTGGCTGGCTCTCACGATAAGCATTTCTTTCTCCGTGTCCATACGCACGCCATCTATTTCTACGTAGTCAGCACTCGGATACAATTTTTTAATTTCGCTACCAATTTTTTCTGTGACGAGCTGAAATTTAATCTCATCTGGACATCCTACTTTAATTTCTGGACTAGAAATATATTTAGGCAACATTTCCACTTCTTCATGAAGTGACTTCCCAGTCTTTGTAAGATAGGCAAGTAACCGCAAGGATGCAATGGCTCCATCATCATGGCCATAAAAATTATCGACAAAGTAAATGTGTCCTGATAATTCTCCACCAAATGGCGCTCTCTCATCACGCACTTTCGCTTTGATAAACGAATGACCTGTTTTCCACATAATCGGCGTGCCGCCTGACTGTATGATGACGTCGCTGACTATTTTAGAACACAAGGTGTTAAACACTATTTTAGATTTCGGCAATGAACCAATGACATCTTTGGCAAACAACGCAACAAGGACGTCATTCCACATAATTGTTCCTTTTTCATCTACAACTCCAATGCGATCTCCATCACAGTCATACGAAAAACCTAAATCTGCTTTTTCTTCTATAACACGTTTCGCTAATCGCTCTTGCACTTCATGTTCCGTTGGGTCAGGTGTTCCTACGGGAAAATTTCCATCAGGAACGCAATTTTGCTCTATAACTTCGCATCCCACTGACCGTAATATATCCGGCAAGTAAATGCCCGTTGTAGCAGCACAACTATCCACGACGACTTTAAATTTTTTAATTGGATCTATCCGGCGTTTGAGATCATCAATATACTCCTGTTTGATATCCTTTTTAATCACTTGTCCTACCGGCAAACGTGTAACAAATTTAGAGGACTTTACCAGTTCCCGCAATTCTATAATCTCTTCTGTCAACATTGTTTCAGAATATCCTGTGCCAAATTTAAAACCATTGTATTCTTTTGGATTGTGAGACGCCGTGATCATCACCATACCTCTTGTGCGAAATACATACGCTGCAAAATAGGCAATTTGTGAAAGCGTCATGCCAATGTCATACACAGTAATTCCAGACTCGGTAAGACCCTTCACAATTGCGTCGCGAAATTCTACACTTGATAGTCTACAATCATATCCCAGGACACAATCAAATATTTTTCGTTGAAGAAGCCATGTTGCATAGCCCCGTCCAAGAAGTTCGACATTCTGACTATCTAGTTCTTTCCCTACCAAGCCGCGAAGATCATAACCGCGAAATACGTTATCCGGAATATGTGCACTCATAACATCCTCCTTATAAAGAAATAATAAACTGTTCTATATGCTGTGCAAGAGTAAATGGCGAGCCGCCTGTTTTCACAGCTACTTCTATTGTAGCAAGTCCCTTATAGAGAGACACAAGTTTTTCCATCGTAAAGAAACGCGCCTGTCGTGTCAAGCGAGCCGCTTGCCATGGAGCGACACCTTCAGGAGTAATGCCGTCCGATAATTGTATAAGATAACGAAATCGTTTCACAATCATAAAAAAAACTATTTCCGTCGGTTCATTGCTGATAATTAAACGAAACTTAATAAGACTTGATTGTGCGTTTCCTGCGTGTAATCCATCAAGAAATTCAAAAATAATTCTCGGAACCATAAATCCGCGTACTGTCGCATCTTTTCCAAACTTACTAAGCGTTGTTTTATCCAACTCCTTTGTTTCATAAAGAATGATGTCAGAGCAATCTAGCGATTGATTGATGATGGTGATAAGTTCTTCGTATACTAAAGACTTTTTATTGACCGACGTAAGCAGCCGTAAAATCACAATGCACACATCTTTACCAAATAACGAAGAAGACTGGAGAGCCTGCGTAAGTGCTACAGGTGTTAGTCCTTTGCCGTCTAGCTCCCTCACTTCTTTTTCGTGTATTGTCTCTTTAAGGGTCGTGAGCTCTTTATAACTTGCGTCCGTATCATCGCCATGAATAATTGTGAGCATATTATAATTCTTACGAAAACTTCGTTACCAATAATTGAACTTTTTTAACCAAGGGAATGTATGTTTGCGGATACCCAACGGCCTTTAGTGCGTCAGTCACGTTTACCCATTTTGCATCCTGTATGCCTTCGTCTTT
This sequence comes from uncultured Gammaproteobacteria bacterium, assembly GCA_964367095.1. Classification (GTDB taxonomy): domain Bacteria; phylum Patescibacteriota; class Microgenomatia; order UBA10105; family UBA927; genus UBA927. Next base: position 20,951 of record CAYIXE010000008.1, read on the forward strand.
TTGAAGCGTAATACTTTGCCCGATTGTTGAAATAAAGAGAAAATAATCAACTATTTTGTTGACAGTTCCCTTTCGCTTATAAATATATAATACTGAAGAAAGCCTTTCTACCATTGAAAGATCAAAAAGTCCTACCTCTTCTTTAATTTCACGCACTGCAGCCTCAAGAGATGATTCACCTTTTTCAATTTTGCCTTTAGGAAACGTCCAATTTCCACTCATGTCTTTTATAAGAAGAAGCTGCCACGAGTTGCGATACTTGCGAAGTATGATCCCCCCTGCTGAATGTTCTGTGTTCATTTAAGATTCCTTTATTGATTTAAAATAGATTTTATCTTTTATTTTGTCCGGGAGATGACTATTTTTATCATACATAGAGTAGCCTTTGCCATAGTCCAAAGACTTCATAAGGTTGGTTGGCGCATTTAAAACAGAGAGTGGAATAGGAAGATTGCCAAATTGTTTTACGTCAGAAAGAGCGTTCATATATGCATCATAACAAGATCGGTCTTTTTTCATTTGCGCCATATAGACCGTTCCCGCTGCCAAATTTTCTTGGCACTCAGGAAGTCCCAATTGCTGACATGCGGCAAAAACAGCGTTTGCCACAACCAAGGCTGTGGGAGAGAGAACATCTTCTGATGCAAACACAACCAGTCTACGCGCAATAAATACAGGATCTTCTCCAGAGGCTACCATACGCGCTAAATAATAAAGTGCGGCATTTACATCTGACGCACGCATACTTTTTATATACGCACTAATCGTATTGTAGTGTTCGTCTCCCGCCTTATCATATTGCATCATCTTTTTTTGCGCCGCTTCTTCGATATCTTTTACAGATAGGCCTTGGGCCTGTCCGAGATTGGATGCAATTTCAAGAATATTTAAAAGTGCTCGAGCATCACCGTTTGAGGCTTGATACAAAAACTCTCTGGCTTTATCGTCAAGAGTTATTTTTAAATATTCCAATGCGTTATCCGTCACCTTTATCAGTTGGTCAAGATCCAATGGTTTTAATACGAGTACGCGTGTACGGGATAAAAGTGCAGAAATTACCTCAAACGATGGATTCTCGGTTGTCGCTCCGATAAATATAACCGTGCCCTTTTCTACGTGCGGCAAAAGAGCGTCCTGCTGTGCTTTATTAAACCTATGAATTTCATCAATGAAAAATATCGTACGTTTATTTTCTTTGTCCAATCGTTCCCGCGCCTCTTTCATGATGACACGAACTTCTGATAACGTAAGCGTTACTGCAGATTTAGAAATAAATTCTGAGTTAGTGAGGCTTGCCAGTAATTGTGCAAGCGTCGTCTTCCCACATCCGGGAGGTCCCCACAGAATCATCGATGGCAAAAAATTTGCAGCAAGAAGTTTTCGAATGATACCGTCTTTACTCACCAAATGTTCTTGCCCAATAACGTCATCAAGCGTTTTCGGGCGTAAAATATCAGCTAAGGGTCGTGACTCTTCCATCGAGTTTATGCTACCACGTTCTCCCACGGGAATCCATTGCGGCCAAAGTGGCCGTAGCGAGCGGTTTTTTGATAAATCGGCCTGCGTAAATTGAGTCCTTTGATAATTCCCGGCACAGAAAGGTCAAGGAGGCTCCATGCAAATGTTTCTATTTGAGATAGTGATACTTTTTCGGTTCCAAACGTCTCTATGGCTTTCGCTAATGGTTCACGTTGTCCGATAACGTAGGCTACTCTCACTTCAGCACGATCTGCTAGCCCCTTTGCAACAATATTCTTTGCTATATATCGCGCGGCATATGCGCCGCTTCTGTCCACTTTGGTCGGATCTTTACCGCTAAATGCGCCACCGCCATGACGGGCAAAAGAGCCATAGGTATCGACTATAATTTTTCGTCCGGTAACTCCCGTGTCTGATGCTGGTCCTCCGATTGCCCACTTCCCTGTGCCATTCACGACAATATTTGTTATTTTGGGCGACGTCATATGATATTTTTTACACACCGGTTTAATCACTTTTGCATACAATGCTTTTTTAAGCATCACATTCGTCACCTTAGGATCATGAGGTACTGCAAGGACTATCTGATCAATGCTAACCGGTTTCCCATTTTCATACATTATTTTTACTTCACTTTTACCATCGGGTCGCAAGAATCCAAGAATTTTGTTCTCCCGCATTTCATCCATTTTTTCTACCAAACGGTGTGCAAGTGCTACTGGAAGCGGCATATACTCAGGGGTCTCGTTGGTCGCATAGCCAAACATCATGCCTTGATCTCCTGCCCCTCCATCGTCAACGCCTACGGCTATGTCAGGCGATTGTTCATGGATATATATTGAAATAGGAGATTTGTGTGAAAAATTGTATGATTTTTTATCGTATCCTAACGATTTGATAACGTTGCGTGCTATTTTTTCGTAATCAAGCTTTTTTACACATGTTACTTCTCCCGCAAGAACTATCCTATTGGTGGTAACAAGCGTCTCGACTGCCACCCGTGACATGGGATCTGCAGAAAGTGCGGCATCGACAATAGCATCGGAAATCTGATCACAAATTTTATCAGGATGTCCCGAAGCGACGGATTCAGAAGTAAAATGAGTAAGCTGAGACATATTGTTTCCCTCCTTTGGGCGAATCATCCCTTGATGTTACTCAAGGTCTCTTTTTAAGCACCGTATACATTTATTTAAACGTCTCGGTTGCTGGATGGTTACGGAGAGAGTCTCCTTTGCCCCTCGTATCCCGCCAACGGCGGAAGAATTGGGGTTCCACCACTCTTGATTTATTTGTACTATTTTCTAGAATACTTCCTCTTTATAATCACTGTCAATATTCAATATTACCCAATATCAATTCCAATATCAATTATGATTAATTATCCAGAAATATTAAGTAGTCAACTTTACACCGGTCGAGAGTTAGTTGACTACTTAGTCACAGACTTGTTTTTCCAAATGCAATTCGATCCATCACTCTATGTTCCATCCCAATCATACGTGCAGGAGTAATAATAAATGCACCAAATTTTTCTTGTACTGCATCTATGGCTCGTGTAAGGTTGCGTCTCTTATTTTCATCAAACAACAATGATTGCTGATCATATAAATCTTTATGTAATTGGTAACACGATATTGCAAGAATTCGAATGTCCCGTTCCTGCGCATTTTGAAGCATGCGCCATATTTTTTGATACAAGTCATTATCTGCAAATAATGGTTCTTCCTGCAGCTCTTGCGTATGCCAGTGCGTATGATCTTCAAACAAAAGCGATACAGCTACACCTCGGCTGGAAAATCCATCACTTCTCAACCTTCTTCCCATTTTCATTACAAGCTGCGACAATATTTGCCACACACGGGAATCAATAGGCAAAAGAAACTTGCTCATCGCGTACGACTGACCAAAGGTTTTATTGACGTGTCCTGAGTTTTTTGAATGATCAAATCCATGTATTTTTTGCCACCAATTCCTCCCAATAATAGAATGAAATCCGCGCTTTAATGTATTGCTATCTGCATAAAACATCCCAAGCGGTGTATATATCCCAACACTTTTGAGTCGTCTTGCATTTCCTTCTTTAATGCCGCAAAGATCCTCAAGCTTCATTTTTTTGAGTATTGAAACAATTGTTTCTTTTGTAATCCATCGCAATCCGTCGGGCTTTTCAAGTCCTGAAGCAACTTTTGCTAAATAACGATTGGGTGCTATGCCTACAGAAACCGTAATCCACTCTCCAATTTCACTTTTTACTCGTTTTTTAATTTCTTCAGCAATACGTATCATCTTATTTTTTACTTCTTCATTGGTCACCTGCCTCGCTTGCCTCGTTGGATCTTCGTCGAAGCTAGCTGGCGGGCGGGTTGGAGATTGGTCATTGAGCATTGAGAGTTTCGGCGTATGCCGAAAATCTATAACCATCTCATCGATAGACTCAACACTAATGTTTGATGAATATTTCATCAAAAGCGCTGTCAACTGTTGATTCACCACACGATACTTATCAGGATCAGAAGGTAAAACAATAAGGCGTGGATAGAGATATTTGGCGTCCCGAACGCGCATACCGGTTTTGATGCCATACAGTTTAGCTTCTTTAGACGCGGTAAGCACACATCCATTGTTGGTCGTATATGCCGCAACTACAACTGGTTTTCCACGGAGTAGTGGGTTTGCCTGCTGTTCAATAGTCGCAAAGCACGAATTGATATCCACATGCATAATAGTCGGCGCCGCTTTATTAAAAACAAAATCTTGCATAATATAACAATTGACAAATTAACAGTTGACAAATTAACGATTGTAACTACAAACGAATGTAACCGAAAACTAATAGCCAAGTAACTAATGACACACCCCGAGGCAGAGCCATCGGGGTATCTAAGCCATAGCTTCTGCTA
>CAYIXE010000009.1:0-24698 GCA_964367095.1 uncultured Gammaproteobacteria bacterium
AACCGTAATCTGGAGACAACCGATTACGGTATCATTATTCGATTAGTTTAGACTGCCTCTGTGGGTATAAACAAAAACCCCCTCATCGGGGGCGAAATAGCCTCATTATTGCTATATTCACTAATAAACTCAAATCGTGAATCATCATTTTAAGCATAATACACGCTAACCATTTGTGTCAAATTTTTGTGCTGGTTGCCTAGATGGAGAACGGTTGTCCTTTCTGTAAATCCATCAACATACTAACATACTCACTTGGTGTTTTGTACCCAATACTCCGATGAAATCTTCTGTTGTTGTATTTGTCGTTGAAGATCATACATCGCTCGTTAATCATATTCAGATCATCTAGCAAATCTTGCTGATAGCAGAAAAACTCATACTCAGCCGTCTGATGGAGTCTCTCAACTCTCCCGTTTTGTTTGGGACAATAGGGATCGGTGAAAAAGTGTGGGATCCCCCAAGATGTAATCTCCTCGTGAAAATGCAGAAGATACTCACTCCCGTTGTCGGTGTTGATGGCAGCTATGGGAAACGGAAAATATCCTCTGACTTTTTTCACAAAGTCCGCAGCAGAACTTGATGAAATGGTTTTGTAACACCACAGGAATCCATAGCGCGTTTTGCAATCAATGGCAGTAAAGAGATAGTACTTCTTTCCCAACACATAAAAATATTTCGTATCTACCTGAACCAGTGATCCTGGAGCTTTTTCTCTCATTTCTGAGGCTGCTTTGAGCCGAGCAATAGTTCTTCTCTTGTGGGCACGATATTTTTTTCGATACTGCCTGTTGATGAGTGCTGGATTGCGATTGATGACTTTTTGAATGGCAGATTGGCCAACAGAAACTCCTTGTCTTTTGAGTTCTTCTTGAATTTCATACTTACTCTTTTCAATATCAGCAGATCGGATAACAATGATCTTTTTGATGATCCATTCTGGGGTGGTCATACCACGAAGATGATGCGGCATCCTGGTCTGTTTGTCATCCTCAAGAGTGGTGAGGTGTTTTGGATTAAATCTGGTTTTCCATCGGTAAAAGACACTCTTGGAGATCCCGAAGTGACGACAGGTCACCTCGGCATTCCGTTCATGACCGATATACCAATCCAACCACCACAACCGCTGTTGTGCTTCCGGAGAAAGAGAACTTGCTTTGATTTGGGCAGTGGGTAAAATTTTGTAAGCTCGCATATACGAGCCATTGTATCGGCCGGACATAAATGTATCCAACCGTTCTCTATCTATCGCAACCTAGACAATTTTTGTCCTGGTTGCCTATTAATCACCCTTTTAATCACCCTTAGGGTGGACTAGCTTCACACCCTTTCCTTCATAAACATCCTCTACTACTGAGTAAGAGAGATATGTAATAGTTTTTCGACCTCTTCGACACGTTTATCAATTTTTTCTATATCATCTGTATGCGTTGAAACTCTTGGAGAGAGCAGTGCTATTTCTTGTTGGTATGTTTGCATACTTCCTGCCATTTTATCAACCGTCACCATGATCTTATCCAACGTATCGAGTCTTTGGTGTAAAGTGCCCAATTGCTTCAAATTTTCTTCATTCTCCTGTAATATTTTAAACGTTGGACCTATCAGCTTCAAATTTTCCTCATTCTCAATAAGAATGTTAAGCGCCTTTTGATTGCGATCAATTTTTTGTGACATCCCATCCAATTGATCAAGCGCCTTTTGATTGCGATCAATTTTTTTTGATAAGGCTAGAATATCTTTCTTCTGCAAAATTTGATTTGAGGATGACTTATGAATCAACTTCTTCATACCATGAATATACCACATGCCTTTACGCATCTGTCAACTGACTTTGGGTGGATGTTTTACTCTATATTCCTCTCGGGCTTTTTGAATAGCCCTTTTCTTCAGCTTTGTCGCACGTACTTGTTCATTCTGTATCAATTCCCTCTGCAGACGCTCAAAAAATCTTTCAGGTTCAACGAAATTTTTTTCTGGTTTTGACAATTGATCTGCATCATCAGCTGGCTTGGTAATATTATAAATAAAATCCTCAGTGTTTCTTTTAGAAGAGAATATAATATCTTCTTCACTGACGAAAGGCTCCCGAATCTGCTGAGGATATTTTTTACCTTTAAGCACACGTAAAATTTTCTCCAATACCGTTTTGGGTTTTTTAAACTTTACAGGTCTTAATCGATCGTTTCGTAGCAGTTCCTCAAGTTTGCGGTCATAGGTTATCTTCGCATATGTTTCTTTAGATGGATTAGAAGGAGAGTCTTTTTCGGCTTTACCGGCAAGATGATTTTGAAATTGATCCAGCCAGCCAGTCGGAATTGACTGATGCTGTCCTAAAACCGCGTCTTTAACCAACAAAGATGGAATATAGTCAGTAACTATTCCTTCGCTTAATTTTGGTTGAAGCTGATATTTTCTTATAGCTTCAAAATATCTTGGAGCTTGCATAAAATCCCGAATTCTTGCAAACGCATCCATCACATCGTTTATGGAATGTTTCCTCTTCTGTCCCCCAGAAGAAGCAATTTCTTCAACCTGGGGGGGGTCTCTAACCATAACGGCAGAAGCAATTTACTCGCATAAAACTTTGCATGTTCGTTAGGAATTTCGCTAGCCCACCCATGCTTCTTTCCTGCCAACGTAAATCCTTCATGAAATATATTCTCTAACAGTAATAGAGCCGCTGGAACCTTTCCTGCATTTGCAAGGCTCACTATTCTATTCCATGTATCTCGTTGTGTAAAAATGTCCTTAAATGAAACGAGCGAGCTCATTGTATCTGATATATTTCGTGCAGTTCTACGTCCAAATTTTGTTGAAAATTTATCAAATATCTGTGCACGAAAAAAAGACAATTCTGATGGGGGATTCTTCACCCATGCAACCTTATCAACGAAAGAAGAAGGAGCATACTTTCCCCAACGCTTTTCAAGTTTTTTATTTAAACGACTCTGTTCTAGTAATTTCGTAATTCGTTTCCCTCCCCACAATACAGCGACTGATCCTAGTGCAATTTCTACAACGGCGATATTTACTCCTGCAGTTTCTGCAACGTGTTCGATTTCTTCCCGATGATTTTTTGCCCACTCTTGCCACTTGGGATTTGAACGGGGAATGATTTGGGTATCTATAATATGAAGAATTCTTTTACGCCAGCTTTCAGGACTCAAAGCACGTGCACCTTTCTCAACAGCCTTGCCCACGCCATACCACACTGTTTTTGTTTGAGTTTCTACTGACACACCTGCTGGACTTTGCCGTTCGTGCATACATATAGTTTACCCTAAGGGTGATAGTTTCGCATAGTGATAGACAACTCAAATGGAAAGGATGCTTTTTCATAGACACGAGCATCCGCATTCTTTTGCAAAAGGGAAAATGACATTTTCACCGTCGCATTGCCGTCACCGATAATTTTACATACAAAGGTCAACGCACTCGTACAATCCGCACCACTCAATGTCACCGCATTGCTGGTAAGATACGACACACTGGAAGCACTACTAGATGCGATTCGTAAGACATCACTATCGCTCACACACCCTAACGTACTATTTTGCCCATCGGGGTTTGTAACTATAAAAGATGATGACGAAGTGCCGCCAGAGGTACAAGCAGACACCACAGTATTTGCATTGAGAAGTAAACGGGAAGCGACCTCGACTGCGTAATTTCCGCTTTGTACTACTTCTTGTGTTATCTCTCCTTTGGTACTCGTACGCACAGAAGATATAAATGACTGGGTTAACACGATACCCAGTACCGATAAAATTCCGAGCGATACCACGATTTCAAGGAGGGTAAACCCTTTTGTTCGTTTAAGATTTTTCATAAATATTATTATTGTTATTTCCAATCGGTAAAGTAACTCTCCAGCATAGTTGCGTACGCTTTGGATCCGATGTTCCATGATACGAGTACCTCGACACTCATACGCTCATTTAATGCATCCCATGTAAACGTGACGACGCGTTGATATTTTTCATCAAGAAGCGGAGAGCACGCATCTACTAAAGCAGTCAAAATACCATCTTTATCTATGCACCAACTTCCTGAATATAATTGAAAAGATGTCCAATCTGTATTACGAAGCGCCCGTACTATTTCTACACCTTGTTGCGCGTATCGTAATGCTTGATCCTTCGAACTACTTATTTGTTGATTCTTAAGACTCACCGTACTGCCAACCACAATACTGGTCACCAACACAACGACTAAACTTATCATGAGAAGCATCTCGATGAGCGACTGGCCTGAAGATTTACATAATCGAACTTTTAAACGTGTGTTCATACGTATCCCTTGCTATTGCTCACCTAAATCAATAATTTCTCCGTTTGGATTAATAGCAAGTATATAAGAGGCAAGCGAATTAACTAAGGTAATTTGTATCTGGCTTTCCTTATCGATTCCAGCCCCCAATACTTTATACAATATGGCACTCGGTATCGGAGAAAATGTGACTCCTTTAGCAAGGGCAACCGTGGTTACGGGCGCATCTAAAGCTTCTGGAGTACACGACGCCTGATACGAATAACTTACACTTGTAAATGAAACGCTATACCCATCAAGCTGTGTACATGTTATGTTCGTAGGCTTTTGACCATTTATCGCGCGAAACTGCACCGATCGAAGATTGGTTTTTAACGTAAGACTCGCTTGCTTTAACGTCGTTTTCCGATTAAATTTGCTATAGCTAGCGCCAGAAATAGACAATACGAGACTTAACGCAGTGATAGCCGTAAGAAGCTCGATAAGAGTAAATCCCTTTGTATGCCAATTCATGGATTACTTACTCCCCAATTATACTCGCCATCGGGAACACAGGTATCTGTCGGCACAGCACCTTCTAGATTAGCACTGAGACAATATCCGTAATACAGACCATTAACCAGTGTTGTTGCCCGATACCAATACTTTTGTACTTTGTTTGGATCTGTAGGAATTGCAGCCATGTAGTCTACTATGTCTGTGGCGATTGTTTGAACATCTACAGCAGTACAGCTGGAACTTGCACAGCCTCCGCTTGGATAATATTTCATATCAGAGCGATACATCTCAAGCGCTGACCTCACTTGCTCAATATCACTTTTTCGCTTTGCATCATGGGTTTGTTTATTTATTGTCGCAAAGGATGCGATGCCAATGGTCACCAGTATTCCTATTATAGATATAGAAACGAGTAATTCTATCAAAGTAAAGGCCTTGGTATACCCTTCACAATCGGAATTGTTCCGCGCATAACTCCTTCTAGACCGAGTTAGCAACATTTTTCTTACAAAAAAAGTTGCAAACTCAGGTAAGAAGGGTATATATGATTTCATAATAATTTCATCCACCAATTATAAATAGGGAGTCCCCATAAAAAAGCAACGACCATTCCTATGATGAGAAACGGTCCGAATGGCATTTTCGTTTTCATCTTTGCTTTCCCTGCTATCATGAGTATGACACCGACCATTGCACCGGTCAAGAAAGCGGTATACAAAGCGATAACAAGACTTGGAAACCCTAAAAGTAAGCCCAATACACCGGCAAGTTTCACATCACCAAAGCCCATTCCTTTTCGTTTCGTAAAAAAATAGAGCAGTAAAAAACCGACAAATGCCAAAACTGCACTGAGTACATGAATTTTCACCTCCTGAAAGGGGAGTGCAAAAAGAGAACAAAGCCCGACAAGTCCCATCACGACAAGTGTTGCATCAGGAATGATGAAATATTTAAAATCAGCAACCAAAATCACCATACTCATCGTAAAGACTACTGACAATGCGACAAATAAACCAGTATACATACTAAACATCAGAGCAATTGCGACAAACCCCAGTCCTGTAATCAACTCGATGAAAGGATACTGAAAAGACAATACTTTATGACAATGCCGACAACGTCTCTTTTGTACAATATAGGAAAGAATGGGTATAAGCTCATACCATGAAAGAACTTTTTTACAATAATCACAGTGCGAACGTGAGACCAAGACATCTTCACCATTCGGAAGCCTGTCAGCAAGGACATTAACAAACGATCCGACACACAATCCAACAAGAAAAAGAAAAATCAACTCCATATATGCAGTATGGAGTATGCACGATTTCGACACAAGAGCACAAGAACGACTCAAAAACTCAAATATTCCCGATGTGCGAAGCTATTCCACCCCCGATGTGGAATAACTAACAAATTTGTGTATACTTAGATATAAATATGCCATACCGACTAATACCTCTTATTACAAATCAGGTTTACCATATTTTTAATCGTGGAGTTGAAAAACGTGATATTTTTTCTGACGATCGTTCCCGAAAACGATTCCTTGATGTGCTTACATATTATCGGACCACACAACAACCCTTTAAATACACCAACTTTCTCAAGCTAAATTTAGAAGATCGTGCACAAATTCAACAAACTCAACTTCTCCAATCTCTTGATATCAAACTTCTCGGATTTGTTCTTATGCCTAATCACTATCATCTTCTTGTCGAACAGATAAGTGACGGCGGCATATCAATGTTTATGAAAAAATCACAAGATAGTTATACCAAATACTTCAATACCAAAAACGAACGCGTAGGTCCACTTTTCCAGGGCGTATTCAAAGCAATTCGAATAGAATCAGAAGAACAATTATTATGTGTCTTACGATATATTCACCTCAATCCGTTCACAGCATATATGGTAAAAGACATAGAAGAGCTTAGTGAATATCAATGGTCATCTCTGCCAGAATATCTCAATAATACGAATATATATTGTCATACAGAAAAAATGCTGAGTTTTTTTAAAACTGTTGAATCGTTTAAATCATTCACATTTGATCAAGCAGACTATCAAAAAGAATTAGATCTTATAAAACATATAGCCATAGACGAATAAGAATATCCCGATGTGCGAAGCTATTCCACCCCCGATGTGGAATGGAATGGACACTTTATGAAACGATTTCTACCAGATAGTGCTGCACTCCTTATACTCTTCTGTCTCGTGGCAGTGTTTTTTGCCCGTTTGTTTTATCCGACGCAGCAGCTTCTTGTGACACCCGACTTCGGCCGATCTGATGCATGGCACTTTAGCATGCCTACAAAATTTGCTCTCTCTGAATCAATAAAAAGGGGAGAGTTGCCCCTCTGGCGAAGTGACATCGGTACTGGCTTTCCTTTATTTGCCGAAGGTCAAACAGGTTCGCTGTACCTACCAAACCTTGTTCTCTTTCGATATCTTGATTGGGTAACAGCATACAACATCCTCTTGTCTCTTTCAGTCTTTATGCTTGGCGCTGGCATGTACTTTTTGCTTCGTGTTTTGGGTGTGGTGACGATCGGGGCGCTCTTTGGTGCGATAAGCATTTCATTTAGCGGCCTCTCAATATTGCAATTACCGCACATTTCACTGCTTCAGACCATCAGTCTTTTGCCTTTTATCGTTGGCGTTGGCATCCTAGCGCTTCAAAAAAATACACTCTTTCACTATAGCGTAGTTGCGATCCTTATCACTCAACAAATATTTGTAGGTTTTCCGCAAGTAGTTTTTTTGACCATGTGTCTCCTCTATTCCTATGCCCTCTATCGTACAATCAAAACTAAAATATATTGGCGATTATTTTTTCTATTTCTTGCTACTGTAGTCGGACTTATGGGTGCTGCAGCACAACTCTTGCCTTCGTATGAATTCTTGAAAGCGAGCACCCATCCCTATGGATTTGACCAAGAAACGGCATCCATGTTTTCTATGCCGCTTTCACATCTTCTCTCATTTATAAATCCTTTCGCTTTCGGCAATCCCAAACTAGGCACGTATCCACCATTTTACCGATTTGATGCAAGCATTTTTTGGGAAAATACGGCATATCTTGGCATTTTTCCTCTCCTATTTGCTGTGTACTGGTTTCTCAAATCGAAACATCCCGATATCCGCTTTTACCTGTTTCTTATTGTTGGCTCCATAGTTTTTGCGTGGGGGAAACATTCACCAATTTATCTGTTGTATGGGATCTGGCCGTTAACACTTTTTCGTGCTCCATCTCGTTTTTTGTGGATTACTTCTATTGTCGTTGTCATCGTCTCATCGCTCCAGATGTCGGAGTGGTGGAATCAGTCTAAACCAAGACATATCAAAATCATACTTGTGTCAACTCTTTTTCTTCAAACAATCGTACTTTTTTCTACCTGGTGGTCATATCATCTGCTCGTACCCAAAGAATCACTTCTTACCAAACCCATTCAAGCACCCAAAGACTCTGTTCGAATGATAACGCTCGGTGAATCGTTTATCCATAACAGCGTTTTTACTACTAAAGGATGGACTAACCCAAAAGATTATATTCCTTTGTACCGCGGACTTTCACCCGATGCCAACATGTTTTGGAATGTATCGGCGTTTAACGTCTATGCCGGTCGATTTCTCAAGCGGCAAGCACTAATAAACGATATTCTCACCCAACAAATACAACTCTCATCCCAGGCTGCGACACTGAGTGCTTCTGCAATCTCGCTTCTGTCAAGTAGCGGCATCAAAGAAATACACTCGTTTCTCCCGATTGAAAATACGGCACTTCAAATAAAACAGACAATTGATGGATCTATTCCTCTCTATGCTTACACGAATCTTAACGCATTAGATCAGGCGTATAGAGCGACTACGGCCGCCACAGCATCAACACTTAATGAAGCAATTTCACTTCTTTCCAATCCTTCATTTGCTACGACAAAGTCTGTGCTTGTCTCAAAAATAGACGCCCAAAAAATTCCTCTGCTCCAAGATGCTATAAACCAAATGCCGGATCTGCCTGTAGACCTCGGTCTTTCTCTATATAGGCCTTCGCAAACAAAAACGATCATTACACTCCTACCTGTCTCCATTCCGACACTTTTAGTGCTATCTGATACCTTTTATCCGGATTGGAAAGCAACGATTGACGGAAAAAACGCCCATATTTTCCCCGTAAACATAACATACCGTGGCGTAGTACTGCCAAAAGGCAGTCGTGAAGTTATATTCACCTACTCTCCCAAAAGTGTACGACTCGGCCTTCAGTTATCACTTCTTACCCATCTTTTTATAGCAATTGCAGTGGTGTGTCGTCTGATGTTTTCAATTTTTCGTACTCGGAAAAAAGAGCTTTTGCCTTCGTCGCATCCTTCACACAATCACGATACGTAAGCGACTCATACAAAAGCTGCTCGGGTTGTACCCCAAAAGATGCATCTTTCGCCTTAAAAAGCGCCTCAAGTGCTTCATTGCATCTGCCGGTTACCGCGTACGTCGCCCCAAGATACGTATACGCTTCTTTCTTGCTGCTATTACCATCAAAAGAAACCGCCTGTTGAAACTCTACAATTGCTTTTTCATACGCTGTCGCTTTCACCAATGTTTTTCCATAATTGATATGCGACCATGCATACACATCTAACACATCAGAAAGCATAAGATGCTTATAGCGAGAAAGAATGCCTGACAGAGGATCTGCATAGGTTGCAAATAATTCACTATTTACCACTTGTAATTGAGAAACAGGCAACAACTCTTCAAAAGTAACAATTTCATATAAAAGTCCGTGAGGAATAAAATACCAACCGCTGCCAACTCCCAGTATCGTATTAGAAAAAATCCGATGATCCTTCTTGTTTGCTTTTATGAAATCCCCAAGATATGCTTGCGAATGTATGTCAGGAAGAACCAGATTAGGAAATCTATTGTTCACCACTTCTTTATAATCCTCTGACGTCATCCTTGAGGCATGTAACACTATCGTGTCAGGACGCACCTTCATGCCATAGCGCACATACTGGGTAATAAAAAGTAGCGTATCTTGAGAAAGTAAAAGAATCGCGTCTTGTGGAACGCTCATCAATACGTCTTTTCCCAAATTTTCTGCAGTTTTATCATTACCAAGTCCCATAAATCGATAAAGTGTGATAGATGCCATGGCGATAGGATAGAGAAAAAGAATAACAGAAAATACAATACCAAACAGCGATGAACCAGACCATCGCCTCTTTCCAAATAGTGTCACTACCCGTACCACTTCATCAAATCCAATCCCCAAAATCACCGCATATATACAATAGGAAGGTAATAAAAACCGCTCATACGTCCCAAGCGTAAATCTGCCGACAATAGGAAAACTTGCATAGAAAAAAAAGAAAGGACCGAGAATGAAAAGAAGCAACGACACAGTTTTAAAGAAAACCCGTTCTCGTATCCATAATACAAAGAGTCCGAAAAGTGAGAGAACGATTCCAATTACTCTAAAATCCAATACAGTAAACGAAAAATATGCCTTCATCGATATAAACCGCTCTGTAAGTGACTTGCCTATGACACCACCCGATAAAAAGGATCCGTAGTCTTGCCGTGTCACAAGCTGTATAAATCGTGCCACTGTCGTTGGCTTATCCCAATTAATTATCGCAGTAGTAGATCCTGCAATAGGAACATACATGTATACTAACAAACCCAAAAGAAAGAAAAAAAGAAGAATTACCGCATCCTTGACCCCAAACTTTTTTGGTAAGCCAAAAGATACTATACTAAAAAGCAACACAGGCAGAACAAACAAAATCACATGATGATGAGTAAGTGATAATCCAAATGTCAGTGCCATGACAGAGAGTATGCGCAAAGATGGATTATTTTTATAAAGAAACAGTTCGTAGAGAAGAAGTATAAGGAACATATCTAAAA
Source organism: uncultured Gammaproteobacteria bacterium (assembly GCA_964367095.1). Taxonomy (GTDB): domain Bacteria; phylum Patescibacteriota; class Microgenomatia; order UBA10105; family UBA927; genus UBA927. The sequence continues at coordinate 10,684 of CAYIXE010000009.1, forward strand.
GCGCAAACACCTCCGGCGTTACCGAATAGAGGAAAAAAAGGTAATTTCCTAAAAGAATTAATCCTGCAAATACGGCAGATAGGCGACTTTTGGTGAACCGGTACACGAGCAAAAAGACAAAAACAACGGTTATAGCATGTGGGATTGATGACAATAATGTGAGGCGCCAAGAAGGAGTAAAAATCGGTACGAGCGAAAATAGATACCCGAGAAACGAATAAAGCGGATATCCTGGAGGGTGAGGGACACCAAATTCAATAGCTGCAGTAACCAAATCGCCACTATCTCCGCTATATATTCCTTGTGCCTGAAAAAAGAGAAAGACGATAAACGAACCTATGCCTACAAGAAGTCCCATGATAGTTTTCGCTTCCCTTTACTGTATACAGAAGTAGCAGTCTGTACCAGCTGTTCCTGACGTCTGCGATTTACACGTTGAAGCCGATGTGACGCCGTCCGATGCATACACCGTATTCAAATCTTCTTGGAAAGACTTGGATTCAGGCTTGAAACATACGGAGATATTTTCAGCTGACGTTGAGTTGATATAAAGCTTCTCCAAATTTGAAGTACCAGCCAATTCTGGAAATCTGTTTTTAAGTTCTCCAACATTCATAAGCTCCGTTATAGAAGAAGCAAAACCCGAGTATACTGGTCCCTGAGTAGCAACCGTTCCCCATGGAAATTGAGACTTGGTCGAATAGAAACGCAAATTTGCGTTATAAAATTCTGATGTGGTATTGCGAAGTGACGTATCCCGACCTTTTTTCAATTGTTCAAACGGATCAATAGTAGCCAAAAGTCCCACTGCTAATGCCCCCAAAAGTGCGATAACGATAAGTAACTCAATAAGCGTAAAGCCCAAAGATTTCTTCATATATTTTCTCCTTATATATAGGTGTATCACAGTATAAAAATCGCTGTCAATACCCTAAACGCCTATTTGAACTGACTGGTCAAATTATAAATAGGCGTTATGACTGATATGACAATGAATCCGACCCCAACTCCAAGGACCACCATGATGATGGGTTCAATCGCGGTCGTCAGGCCTTTTACTAAATTTTCAGACTCAGATTCAAAGTATTTTGAGAGCTTCAATAATGTATCATCAAGCTTTCCGGTTTCCTCTCCTACTCGAATCATTTGAGAAACGATAGGAGGAAACACGGGGTATCCTACAAAAGTTTCTCCAAGTGGCGCGCCGCGCTCGACTTTTTTAGAAATCTCAGTAATGGCATCACGAAAAAGTACATTGCCCAATGCGTTTTTAAGGATTAACAACGCGTCAAGAAGTCTGATTCCTGAAGAAATAAGCATTGCAAGGGTTCTTGTGAACTCTACAAGAATAATTTTTTTCTGAAGCTCGCCAAATAAAGGAATTTTTAATATCACCGTATCGACAATGTGCTCACCAAGGGGCGTCTTACGCCATTTTTTAAACCCAACCACGCTCCCTATTGAAACCAGTATCATCAGCCACCAAAATTTCACAAAAAATCCTGATGTATTCATAAGAATTTGCGTCGATGCAGGAAGATCTACACCGAAATCTTGATAAAGTTCTGTAAGCTTCGGGACCACCACGGTCATCATCACCGTCACCACAATACTCATACCTATGATGATAATAACAGGGTAAATCATTGCTCCTGTCACCTTGCTTCTAAAATCCCGCTGTCCTTCCATGGTGTCTGCTAAGCGATTAAACACGCGATCCAATTGCCCCGATGTCTCTCCCGCTCGAACAAGGGCGATATATATCGCGGAAAAATGTTGTGGATATTTAGCAAAAGAATCACCCAAGTTTCCGCCGCTTACTATCTGATGTTCTATGTCAGTTAAAACATTTTGAAACGTAGGATTAGTGGATTGAGACTTCAAGATAGAAAGTGATTCAGGAAGTGACAATCCCGCAACAATCATCGTTGCCAACTGTCTCGTGAAATTAACAATATCATTAAAAGGGACACGTTTAAAAAAATGTTCTGCCTTTCCAGCGCCACTGCTATTTCTTTTTGATTCTGTGACGGAAATAACAAATAACTGCTTATCATGAAGTAACTTCGTCGCACCCTGTGAACTGGGCGCTTCCACAAGCCCTGAAACTGATTTTCCACTCACTTCACGAGCTTTGTAAGTATAAAACGGCATAGAGTGTTATATCGTTCCTTTAATAAGTCTCCAATATTCCTCTGGTTTGAGGGCATACGACGCCCCGACATCTTTACTTATAAGTCCCGCTTTCACACTGGAAACAAGCGCGCCTTCAAGCGAAATCATCCCAAACTCAGAGGACGTCTGTATCACATTATCGATAAGATGAGACTTCCCCTCACGGATGAGTGTTCGAATAGCAGGGGTTGCCGTAAGTATTTCAGCAACCGGCACACGGGCAACAGCTAATGCCGGAACCAATCGCATAGAAATAATTCCTTCAAGTACACTCGATAATTGGATGCGAATTTGCGATTGCTGATTACTTGGAAATACATCAACGATACGATCAATGGTTTGTGCACTTGAATTAGTATGAAGTGTCGCAAAAACCAAATGACCTGTTTCTACAATGGTAAGTGCTGCCTGAATGGTTTCAAGGTCTCGCATTTCTCCGATTAAAACCACATCAGGATCTTCACGCAGCACACTACGCAAGGCCATATTCCAAGAATGCGTATCCGTATGCATTTGTCTTTGTGAAACAACGGATAATGATGGAGAATACACAAACTCAATGGGGTCTTCAATCGTCACGATATGCAGAGCTTTCGTTTGATTGATGACATTAATCATTGCGGCAATCGTCGTTGATTTCCCGTGTCCAGTCGGACCTGTGACCAAAACGAGGCCTTGGTGAAGTTTGACAAACTCGTTACATATAAGGGGCAGGCCCAACTCTTCAATGGATTTTATCACTGCCGGAATAAGACGAAAAGATGCTGCTAATGAATTTTTCTGTGTGTACGCATTAACGCGAAATCGCCCAGATGGTGTCGAGAGCGAATAATCAATCTCTTTATTCGTCTCTAAAATTTCTTTTTGTTCGGTACTTATCGTAGCAAAAATGAGAGTGTTTATATCTTCATCGGTAAGAATTTGTCCGGTCTCAATCGGCATGAGAATTCCGGCAACACGAAGCATCGGTGGAGATCCGACAATCAAATGGATATCTGAAGCTTCTTTGCGTTTTGCTTCCGAAAAAATAAATTGAATATCCATAAGGTAACCATTTACTGTTTACTAATCTTGCGCAACTCTGAGCACCTCTTCAATCGTGGTAATACCCTCAAGCGCCTTTAAGTATCCGTCTTGTTTCATAGTAATCATACCTTCTTCCACTGCTTTATTTTCGATCTCCTTCATCGGTGACTTTGAAAGCATCATTTTACTGATGGCATCAGTAACCGGAAATACTTCATATATGCCCATTCGCCCAAAGTATCCAGTGCCACTGCATGTTTCGCACGGTGCACCATTCACCTCTCCTTTACCACGATATAACATCATGGGCTTATCAGCCTGCCACAGTGATCCGACAATTTTATGAAGATCGTCAAGAATCGCTTGTTCTGGAGCGTATTCTTCTTTACAAGTTGGGCAAACGCGTCTTGAAATACGTTGTCCAACAATTGCCGTAAGCGCTGAGGCCAAAAGAAATGGTTCTGCACCTAAATCAATCAACCGGGGAATTGCGCCAGAAGCATTGTTGGTATGAAGAGTCGAAAACACTAAATGTCCAGTAAGTGCCGCTTGCACGGCAAGCTCTGAAGTTTCTTTATCACGAATTTCTCCGACGAGAATTATATTTGGATCTTGTCGTAAAAATGACCTAAGCCCGTTTGCAAACGTTAAACCCGCTTGGGGATTAACCTGTACTTGATTCACTCCGGAAATTTGATATTCCACAGGATCCTCCAAAGTCGAGATATTTACTTTCGCGTTATTTAAAATTGCGAGTACGGAATACAAGGTCGTCGTTTTACCAGAGCCAGTAGGCCCGGTGACAAGAATTATACCGTGGGGCCTACGAATCCCTGCCTCAAGATTCTTAAGCGCCGTACCCCGAAGTCCCAATTCGCCAAGGGTAGGAATGCCGCCGGATTTTTTCAGCAACCGCATGACGATCTTTTCACCATTTACCGTAGGCAAACTTGAAACACGAAGGTCTACCTCTTGCTCTCCCATTTTAAAGTTGAAACGTCCATCTTGAGGCATACGCTTCTCGTCAATTTTCATGTCACCTAATATTTTTATACGCGAAATTACTGCCTCATGAAGTTTGGCAGGAAGCATCAATCGCTCTTGTAAAATTCCATCGACGCGATATCGTACACGCGTGTCTCCTGGTTGTGGCTCAATATGAATGTCTGAAGCGCGTATGCGAATTGATTGCTCTAATATGGCTGAGACAATCTGGGCTATCGGCGCTTCGCGAATAATTTCGCCAAGATGACCTGCTTCATATGTTTTAATGGAAGATGTATTTTCTTTCAAAGCGGCGGTGACATCTGCCCCTAAATTTTGTGTATACAAATCTTCAATAGAGGAAAGAATATCATCTTGAAACGCCATAAATGGTTTGACCGGATGACCGGATTTCTTTTCCAGAAATTCCAGTACCTGAAAATCAAGAGGATCAAGCATCGCTACTGAAACCGTATTATTTTTCTGATCAACCTCAAAAGGCACTAACGTGTATCGACGGGCAACAGGCTCAGGAATAAGCGAGATGATATCCGGAGATATGGGTCTTCCCGTAAGAGAAATAAATGGAATACCCAAGGATTCTGCTCTGGCCTTAATAATATCTTCGTCAGTGACTAACTTTTTTCGCTTGAGTATTACTTCTTCCGACTCACCACTGTTTAATGCTTCGACCCGCACCGATTCAGCCAGTTCAAAGGATATTTTTTTATTGACAACCAGTGATGATAAAAGATATTGGGCAGTAGACATAGTACTTTATCTATTATTGACACGTTTAGATGTATAATTCAACTACCTATGCATTCCTATCTTATCATTGGGTCTTTGGAACAAATTCGATTGACAGAAATACAAGCACGTCTTGACGCTTTAGATATATCTGAATTTGATGTCATAACGATTAATGCTTCTCAATCTTCTATCGGTATAAACGATGTTCGGGAATTTATTTCCAAATTGCAGCTTCTTCCATCCCAGTCTCCCATGGTAGCAGGCATTATCTCTGACGCATCTTTACTTACCATGGAGGCCCAGCAGGCATTGTTAAAAACACTTGAAGAACCGCCATCGACTGCAATACTATTTCTTGGAATTTCTCAAAAAAATATACTTTTGCCCACAATTCTTTCCCGTTTGGAATCCGTTGTTCTTAAGGAGAAAAATACAGCTTTAACACCAAATCGTTCTATCGATGAAGCATTAATAGAAAATCTTTTAAACGCAAGTTCAGGGCAGAGACTCTCAATACTTTCACTCCCCTGTAAAACAAAAGAAGAGAGCAAGGTTTTTTTATCGGATGCTATAAATATTCTTCGAGAAAAACTTGCCCTTCATACTTCTTCCAACACAACGCACATTGCAACAATTCTTACCCGACTTTTGAAGCTTTATGATATAAACCAATCGAGCATGAACATGCAGCTTCTTATAGAAAGCGCATTTCTCTAACCGATAGTATCGTATATCCCGATGTGCGAAGCTATTCCACCCCCGATGTGGAATAATATAAGAATAGTATAGACAAGGTTGAGTAGGTTGTGTAAAATAATTATATACTACCCCGCCAAAGGCGGGGTTAGAGGTTTACAAGTATACCCTTCTTACCTGAGTTTGCAACTTTTTCGTAAGAAAAATGTTGCTAACTCGGTTTAGAAGGAGTTATGCGCGGAACAATTCCGATTGTGTAGGGTATACTCCAAAACTCATGACAAAAAAAGATTCTTACTCAGCAGATCAAATCGTCGTCCTTGAAGGACTTGACCCCGTACGCAAGCGCCCCGCTATGTACGTCGGGAGCACATCTTTGTCGGGAGTACAGCATTGTCTCAATGAAATTATCGACAATTCGATTGACGAAGCTCTTGCAGGATTTGCCAAAAATGTATGGGTCACCATACATGCAGATGATTCTATCACCGTAAAAGATGATGGACGCGGCATTCCTGTAGAAAAACAAGCCAAATACAATGTATCAGCTCTTGAGCTTGTCATGACCAAACTCCATGCTGGCGGCAAATTTGAAGGAAAAGCATACAAAGTCTCCGGCGGTCTTCATGGGGTTGGAGCATCGGTGGTAAATGCTCTCTCAACAAATGTCAGTGTTGAAGTCCATCGAGAAGGAAAAGCTTGGACACAATCGTACAAAAGAGGCAAAGCGGTTTCTGCTGTCAAAGTAATCGGTAAAGCAAAAGACACAGGAACTATCGTAACGTTTCGACCCGACGAAGAAATTTTCAAAGAAGGTATTAGCTTAAGCTTTGATGTAATCAAAAAGCAAGTGCGGGATCGCGCGTATCTTATTGCAGCCCTCGCATTTCACCTTAGCGATGAGCGTTCCGGGGAGAAGTCGAGTTATTACTTCGAGGGAGGAATACGTTCACTGGTTGCCGCGCTAAACAGAACCAAGATTACATTGCATGAACCAATTTATTTCTCTCGTTGCCAAGATGATATGATTATTGAAGTTGCTATCCAATATAATAATGATTTTTCAGAAAACGTTGACTCATTTGTCAATGTCATTCCCACACCTGAAGGCGGCACACATCTTATCGGATTTCGAATGGCGTTGACCCGAGTCATCAATGACTATGGCAAAAAAATTGGTGCGTTTAAAGATACCAATGATGCAGTAACGGGCGAAGACACGCGAGAGGGATTGACGGCAATCGTCTACCTTAAAATGCCGTCAACTAATCTTCAATTTGAAGGTCAAACCAAAGGTAAGCTTGGCAATTCTGAAGTACAGCCATTTGTAGCTGCCGCCACCAAGGAAGCGCTCGATACCTATTTTGAAGAAAATCCGCAAGACGCCAGAAAAATATTGGAAAAAGTCTATTTAGCGGCCCGCGCGCGTATGGCTGCCAAAGCTGCTAAAGATGCCATTATCCGAAAAGGAGCACTTGAGGGCGCGAGTCTTCCCGGAAAACTTGCGGATTGTCAGGAAAAAGACCCCAGTGTTTCAGAGCTTTATATCGTCGAGGGTGATTCTGCCGGCGGATGTTTTGATGGAGATACCAAAGTTGCGCTCACAGACGGACGCAATATAACGTTTAAAGAGCTCATAAAAGAACATGCCAGCGGAAAACAAAACTACTGTTATACGATAACAGTAAATGGAACCATTGCTATAGCACCCATAAAAGAGCCGAGACGCACAAAAACAAATGCCCAGGTCATCAAAATTGTTTTGGATAATGGAGAAGAGATTATTTGCACGCCAGATCATCGCTTCATGCTTAAAGATGGCTCATATAAAAAGGCGCATGAATTAACACTCATAGATTCTCTTATGCCGCTTCGTCGCCAACTATCACGCATTGGTAAACGGATTACTATAAAAGATTATGAGTTAGTATTTGATCCAGGACTTAACCGTTGGATATTTACACATTTATTAGCGGATCAATATAATATCGCCAACGGCATCTATAAAGAAGCCTACGGTGATCATCGACATCACATTGATTTTAACAAAAAAAACAACAACCCCGTTAATATCAAACGTCTTTCTAGAGACGAACATCTCCATCTTCACAAAACACTTCTGGAAAAAACATTACATAGACCAGATGTTAAGCAAAAAGTCGCGGCTTTACATAAAACACCTGCGTTTCGCCAAAAACTACAACAAGCAATGACAACGCCTGCCATGCGAACGCTTTTACGTGCTCGTGCCAAAAAACAATGGCAGAATCCTTCATACAAAAAATATATGACCGAAAAATTTCTTGCATTCTATTCCAGCAATAAAGACTATCGGGAAAAAAATAATACACTCCTAAATAAAGAACAAAAAAAATACTGGAACGACCCAGCTCATAGGCGCCTCCAGGCTGCATTGGTACGGGAATTTTTTGCCAATCATCCAGATCGAAGAGAAAACTTGCGCACTTTAGCTAACAAGCAATGGTGTGATGAAGTTCTTCGGGTATGGCGTAGGCAAAAAACAAAAGAACAATGGACCGATACGTTCCGGTTAATACGGAAAGCTTCATATAATAAAACGTATCTGCAAAAAGCACTTTCTGTTCTCCATTCTCTCTATGAAACAAGAGGAAAAATAAATCAAAACGAATATGAACACATGCGAGTAACTACTCGCGACCGAAATCTTATTCGATACGAAACAATCCGAAGAAGGTTTTTTGAAGATGATGAACATCTGTTTCGACAAGCCATCGTCAACTACAACCACAAAATTAAAAAAATAATTTCTCTTGAAAAACGAGTAGATGTCTACGATGTTGAAATTCCTGGAACACATAATTTTGCGTTAGCGTCAGGAATATTTGTACACAACAGCGCAAAACAGGGCCGCGATCGTAAATTTCAAGCCATTTTGCCTTTGAAAGGCAAAATTCTTAACACTGAACGCGCAAGACTGGATAAAATTGTCGAATTTGAAGAGTTAAAAAATCTGGTCATCGCTCTGGGCATGGGGATAGCAGAAAGCTTAAATCCCGAAAAGCTTCGGTATCATCGCATAATTATTATGACTGACGCAGATGTCGACGGAGAACACATCATGACGCTTCTTCTTACATTCTTTTATCGTCATTTGCCCTATGTCGTTGAACACGGACATCTCTATATCGCACAGCCGCCACTGTTTAAAATTACCTTTGTGGGCAGTAAACTCATTCATTACGCATATTCTGATGAAGAACGTGATGAAATTCTTAAAAATCAAAACACAACAACTAAAACACCGCCAAATATTCAACGATACAAAGGCTTGGGAGAAATGAATCCGGAACAATTGTGGGAAACGACAATGAATCCTGTCAATCGAGTGCTTAGAAAAGTTATGCTTGCCGATGCGCAAGAAGCAGACCAGGTCTTTGCCATGCTTATGGGTGATGAAGTGCCGCCAAGAAAACATTTTATACAGACCCATGCAAAAAGTGCTACTCTAGATTTATAATTGAAGCACTTTGCAGTCCGCCAAAAAGCGCTCTGTGAGCCGCGCTACGAACAGTAGGTAAGGCGAACAGAAAGCTGTGGAGGACGAAGTCAGCTACATTGGATTTATAATAAAATTGTAATAATATTTAACTCGAAACAATTTTCTACAAGAAAATGGTTCAGAGTAAAGGAGGATCATATATGAATTCGTTACTACTATATGCATTAACCGGGGGAGTAATCGCAATTATTTACGGAGCGTATCTTGCCATAAATATTCTTAAACTCCCAAGAGGGACTGCTGATATGAATGCGATCTCCGACGCTATCGCTGAAGGCGCAGTTGCATTTCTTAAACGTGAATACGCCGCCATCTCCCTACTCTCTGTAGCAATTATCATACTTATGGGATTGACCCTCGGTTGGGATTCAGCGCTCGGTTTTGGCATAGGTGCTTTTTGTTCAGCGTTGGCAGGCGCTGTTGGCATGAGTGTCGCTGTGCGGGCGAACATAAGAACAAGCGAAGCTGCCAAAAGCGGTCTTTCGTTAGCGCTTTCTGTCGCATTTAAAGGAGGAGCTGTAACAGGACTTATGGTAGCTGGGCTTGCTCTTCTTTCACTAGTTGTAACCTATTATTTTACTATCGCAAACCAAATAGGACCCTTAAGCCTTACACCGTTAATCGCGCTTGGATTTGGCGGATCGCTTGTCTCCGTTTTTGCCCGTTTGGGCGGCGGAATTTATACCAAAGGAGCTGACGTTGGCACTGACATGGTCGGAAAAATTGAAAAAGGAATTCCTGAAGATGATCCAAGAAATCCGGGAGTCATAGCAGATTTGGTAGGAGACAATGTTGGAGATGATGCGGGAATGGCTGCTGATTTATTTGAAACCTATGTAGTAACTGCCGTTGCTACGATGCTTCTTGGACATTTAACTCTACCCCAAAGCACGAATGCATTATTTTTCCCAATGATAGTGGGAGCTGTCGGCGTTGTGGCATCAATTCTTGGCACATTATTTGTCAAACTTGGAAAATCAAAAAACATCATGGGAGCGCTCTACAAAGGACTACTATCCAGCAGTATCTTTAGTGCTCTAATGTTTTATCCCATCACGAAACTTCTTATGGCTGACAATGGAGTATACCCAATCATGAATCTTTATGGAGCAAGTTTGTTGGGAATTTTGGTCACCATAGGTATGGTAGGAATCACCGAGTACTTTACCTCAACGCAATTTGGTCCGGTAAAAAAGCTTGCCGATGCATCCAATACGGGACATGGCACCAATATCATCGCGGGTCTTGCATTATCAATGAAATCTACACTTGCTCCGGTGCTTCTTATCGCCGGCGCTATGCTTGCCGCACATGCTCTCGCTGGGCTCTATGGTGTCGCACTTGCGGGCATGGCTATGCTCTCCCTATCAGGCATTGTTATCGCAATCGACGCATTCGGTCCTATTACAGATAACGCCGGCGGCATTGCTGAGATGACAAATCAACCGGAAAAAGTACGAAATGTGACCGATGCACTCGATGCGGTCGGCAACACAACCAAAGCAGTAACCAAAGGCTATGCCATAGCTTCTGCAGGACTTGCATCCCTTGTGTTATTTGCAAGCTACACCCAGGAATTAGGCAACTTTGCAGCGAGAGGATTCAGACTCGATGATCCGTATGTGTTAGTCGGATTATTTATAGGCGCTGCACTTCCTTATATGTTTGGCGCGCTTGCTATGGAGGCTGTAGGAAATGCGGCAGGTGCCGTAGTAGTAGAGGTTCGACGTCAATTTAAAACCATTAAAGGAATTATGGAAGGAAAAGCAACACCCGAGTATGGAAAAGCCGTCGATATCGTCACCAGAGCGGCACTCAAAGAAATGATTTTGCCAGCATCTCTTCCTGTCATAGTGCCAATAATTGTCGGTTTCACCCTTGGTGCTTCTGCCCTTGGCGGCCTATTGATGGGCACGATAATAACAGGCCTTTTTGTCGCTATTTCGATGACCACGGGAGGCGCTGCTTGGGATAACGCCAAAAAATATATTGAGGCAGGACATTTTGGCGGTAAAGGTTCACCTGCTCATCAAGCGGCGGTGACAGGCGACACGGTCGGTGATCCCTACAAAGATACTGCGGGTCCTGCCATAAATCCCATGATAAAGGTAGCCAACATCGTCGCCCTTTTGATTGCATCATATTTACACTAACAAGAATTAAATTATGGCCAACATTGGAAAAGTCAAAGAGTCAGACATCGTCGTTGAAATGCAGAAATCATACCTTGACTATGCGATGTCTGTCATCGTGTCTCGCGCTCTTCCCGACGTACGGGACGGCTTAAAGCCCGTCCACCGGAGAATTCTTTACGCGATGCATCAGATGGGCCTTCACCACACCTCAAAATACAGAAAAAGCGCAACGGTAGTAGGAGAAGTATTAGGAAAATATCATCCCCATGGAGATGCACCCGTCTATGAATCCATGGTTCGTTTGGCACAAAATTTCTCCATCCGTTATCCACTCGTTGATGGTCAGGGAAACTTCGGATCAATTGATGGGGATCCGCCAGCTGCCATGCGGTATACAGAAGCTCGCTCTTCGGCAATTTCTGCAGAAATGCTTTTGGATATCGAAAAAGAAACAGTCGACTTTGAACCAAACTTTGACGGCACGATCAAAGAGCCGCTGTACTTGCCCGCCAAGCTTCCGAATTTACTTCTTATGGGATCAGAAGGAATCGCTGTGGGTATGGCGACCAAAATTCCACCGCATAATTTAGGTGAGCTGGTCGATGCTATCGTATTTTTAATTAGTAAAACGAAAGTCTCAAACATCGAATCAGGAAAAGCGCCTACCTTTGTATTTACGGCTACTGTTGAGGATCTGATGGAATTTGTCACGGGTCCTGACTTTCCAACTGCGGGTATGATTTATGACATCAATGAAATAAAAAGTGCTTATGCGACAGGAAAAGGAAAAATAGTTATTCGCGGCAAGGCAGAAATTGAAGAAATGGGGAACGGCAAAAGTGCAATAGCTATTTCTGAACTTCCGTATCAGGTAAACAAAGCCAATTTAGTCGCTCGGATTGCAGATCTTGTCAAAGACAAAAAAATCGACGGCATCTCTGATCTACGCGACGAATCTGACAGACGAGGAATTCGGGTCGTTGTGGAACTCAAGCGAGATGCCCAACCCAAACGCGTGCTGAACAATCTCTACAAACAAACGGAACTGCAAACCTCATTTCCTGTAAACACCGTGGCACTTGTGGATGGCACACCCCGCACACTGACCCTTCGAGAAATTTTAGAAGAGTACGTAAAACATAGGCATAGTGTAATACGAAGAAGAAGCGAATTTGAACTCAGAGAAGCACGCTCACGCGAACACATTTTGGAAGGATTAAAAATCGCGGTCGATCACATCGATGAAGTGATTTCTATAATCAAAAAAAGCAAAGATGCAGAAGAAGCCAAACAGAAGTTAAAATCACGGTTTGGGCTCTCAGAATTACAAGCCGTCGCAATTTTAGATATGCAGCTTCGTCGATTAGCAGCCCTCGAACGACAAAAAATCGAGGACGAACTTTCAATGATTCGCGAAACAATTGCCTATCTTTTGGATCTTTTGGATCACCCGGAAAAAATTCTCAAAGTGATAAAAGATGAAATCATCAAACTCAAAGAAAAATTTGGCGACGCTCGGCGTACCAAGGTATTTAAAAGCAAGGTGGGTGAATTTACCGATGAACAACTTATTCCTAACGAAGAGACGATTATCACGATGACGGAAACAGGCTACATCAAACGCGTCCCGCGATCGTCATTCAAACTCCAAGAACGCGGAGGCAAAGGAGTCATCGGCATGACGACCAAAGACGAAGATGCCATCGGCAAATTAGTGTCCGCTCATACCCATGATAATCTCTTGTTTTTCTCAGATCGGGGCAAGGTGTATCAGGTACGCGTCTGGGATATCCCAGAAGGAAGCCGCCAATCCAAGGGTCAGGCGGTCGTCAATTTAATTAATACAGAAAGTACCGAAAAAGTCACCTCTATTCTTACCTACAGCTTAGACAAAAAAGAACAAAAAGAACGAGGCATTGCCTATATCTTGATGGCCACCAAACGGGGAGTCGTCAAAAAAACTAAATTGTCTGAATACGAAAATATCAGACGCAATGGCTTAGTTTCCATCAAATTAGAAAGTGGAGATTCGTTAATCTGGGCCAAGCTCACAAGTGGAGAAGATGACGTGCTTCTCGTATCTCACGAGGGTAAATCTATCCGATTTGCGGAATCTGAAGTCCGTCACACCGGCCGCGATACGATGGGCGTGAGAGGAATACTTTTAAAAACCGGCGACTTTATCGTCGGTATGGACATGATTACCGCCAAAAATAAAAAGGTAGATTTCTTTACGGTGATGGAGAAGGGGATTGGTAAAAAAACGAATGTCACAGGATTTCCCAAACAACGACGCGGCGGACAAGGGGTAAAGGTGGCAGAGATCAAAGAAAAAACAGGAAAAGTTGTCGTTTCTCAAATGGTTCCTGAAAATGCTGAGGAAGTTATATTGACATCGGTTAAAGGTCAAGTCGTGAAGTTGCCGCTTCAATCAGTACCGCAACTCTCGCGCGCAACATCCGGCGTTATCTTAATGCGCTTTGCGGATAAAGGTGATACTATAGCCGCTGCCACCTGTCTCACCAAATAATTTCATGGCAAAAACTCCAGTACAATTTACAATTGTACACGCAGATCTTGCAGGCCACGAAGGCATTGTTGCTGCAGTCTATGATATCAATCGACCGTCGAGAGGTCTAACACCATTCGACAGAGTTACCTTCGACAATATAACATCGTTACGAAAACCTGTCAGAGAAGCAGTC
>CAYIXE010000010.1:0-24017 GCA_964367095.1 uncultured Gammaproteobacteria bacterium
CCGTAATCTGGAGACAACCGATTACGGTATCATTATTCGATTAGTTTAGACTCTAGAGATGTTGTCAGTATGGGACTCTTTCCTCTATGATACATATAGGCGATCACAATGATTTCGCTTCACTGCCTTATGAACATACCGGAGTCTGACCTACATTCTCTCGTTTTACAGACGCATCTTATTTCTGAGCCTGAACTTCTTGCTTTAGAAGAATATGCCAAAAAAATTCAAATCACACTTTCAGAAGCGTTAAAACAAAAAAATATTTTGACGGATGAGCATTTGGGTAAAATTTATGCAGAATATGCCAATGTTCCGTTCGTGAATTTATCTTCCGTGACTATTCCTGAAGACGTATATCGTGTGGTGCCAGATAAATACGCTAAGTTTCATAAACTTATTCCATTTTCAAGAGGAGCCGACGGCGTAAAAGTTGCGATGGAAAATCCGACTGACAAGGTTACGATTGCAGCGCTTGAGAAGAAAACCGGTCAAAAAATAGTAGTGTATTATGCAACAGAAAAAGACTTGCGCAACGCGTTACAGCTTCATAAACGAGATGTTCAAGAAGTATATGCGGATCTTATGAAGCAATACAAAACTGAGGGAGATGCACCAGTTACCGCCATAGTAGACATGCTCCTTCATACCGCGGTTGACGAGACTGCATCGGATATCCACATAGAGCCTTTGGAGGCGGATAGTTTGGTGAGATTTCGCATTGATGGGATGCTTCATGACATGTTGCATTTTTCTAAATCTATGCACAGCCAAATCGTAAGTCGTATAAAAGTTATGGCGAATTTGCGCACCGATGAGCACTCAGCTCCTCAGGATGGAAAGATGCGCATCATTCACGAAGATCAGCCAGTGGATATTCGTATATCGATTATACCTATGGTTGAGGGAGAAAAGATTGTCATGCGGTTATTAGTTTCGCATTATCGATTATTTTCGTTTGCAGATTTGGGAATGAATGAGACGGCGATCGCAAAAATTACCGCTGCCCTCCATAGGTCATACGGCATGATACTTTCGACGGGACCAACAGGGAGTGGAAAGACGACGTCTATCTATGCGATGCTGCAAATATTAAATATCCGCGAAAAAAATATTACAACGATAGAAGATCCTGTGGAATATCGTATGAAAGGCGTCAATCAAATACAAGTAAATACAAAGACAAATTTGACGTTTGCTAGTGGATTAAGATCAATTTTACGACAAGATCCAAACATTGTGTTCGTAGGAGAAATTCGTGATGCTGAAACGGCTAGTATAGCAATTAATGCAGCTCTCACAGGACACCTTGTAGTATCAACGCTTCACACCAATGATGCGGCGACAACGCTGCCAAGATTAATAGACATGAACATAGAGCCATTCTTGGTAGCTTCAAGTGTGAGTCTGATTGTCGCGCAGCGATTGGTCAGAAAAATATGTGACTATTGTCGGATATCGACGGTAATTACAAAGGATGAGCTTAAAAAAAGTTTACCAGAATCAATTATCAATAAGCACTATATCCCTGTTGGGGATAATCGGGAAATTCGCGTGTACAAAGGGAAAGGATGCAAAAATTGTCGTACTACAGGGTATGCTGGGCGAGTAGGGATATTTGAAATTCTTGAGTTAACCAAAGAAATCCGTAAACTTATTTCTGAAAAAAAGGATGCTGATGTTATCGCCCATCAAGCGATACAAGACGGCATGATTACGATGCTTGATGATGGACTCCAAAAGGTTTCAAAAGGAGTTACTTCAATTGAAGAAATTCTTCGTGTAACAAGGGTGGAGACGATATGAAAATTACTTCACTTACCTTGCCAAATAATGAAAAACTTGGTCTGATTTCTAATCTTTCTACCATGGTCAATGCAGGACTTACGATGTCCGAGGCTATAGACTCACTAATCCCTGACGCGACAGGAAATTTAAAAATTCTTCTTCTTGGTATACAAGAAGATATCAATCAAGGTAAACCACTCTACAGTTCATTATTAAAATATCCGCAAATTTTTGATCATGTTACCGTGACGATTATCAAAGCGGCGGAAGCATCTGGAACGATAGATGTAGTACTTAAAGATGTAAAGGCAACGGTCAAAAAAGATATTGAATTTACCGACAAGATTAAATCAGCACTTACATACCCCATGATTATACTTGTTGTATTTACTGGAGTATTGTTGTTGCTTTTGACGTTTGTGATCCCGAAAATTGCGAGTGTATTTTTGAAATTGCGCGTATCACTTCCCTTGCCGACGAGAATTATGATTTTTATGTCGGATATTATTATCCACTACACCATACCAGCAATCCTTGTCACAGCCGTGTGTATCGTGCTTCTTATATTTTTATACAAAAAACAAAAACGCATATTCGTACAATTAATACTCGGATTACCATACGTCTCAATAATGGCGAGACAAATTGACCTCACGAGATTTTGTCGAAGCATGTATTTATTATTAACATCAGCAATCCCCCTGTACACAGCGCTTCAATTAACCGAGACGGTGGCTATAAAATCGGAAATTATTGCAGCAATAGTCCGAGCGCGAGACTTTGTGGGTGCAGGTAAGCGTATGACAGACGGATTCCATGGTCAAAAAGCGATACCATCACTCATGGTAAAAATTATTGAAGTCGGAGAACGTAGTGGATCGTTGGATAAATCTATGGAAGATTTGACTGAATATTTTGATTATCAGGTCACAATGCAACTGCAGTATTTAGTGACGCTTCTTGAACCATTGATATTGGTCATTGTAGGAGTAATTGTGGGGGGCATGATGATGGCAATCATCGCGCCCATATACAATCTTATCGGCCAAGTGGGGAGCCTACATTAGTGTGAAAATATATAAAACATCCGGATTTACCCTTATAGAGCTCATCGTGATCATGGTAATGATGAGCACCCTTTTTGCGATAGTCGGCCAGACGTTATTTCAAAGTTACCAAAGCCTGAGTTTGGATACTGTGGCAGAAAAAATGATCAGCGATATTAAAAATCAACAAATGCGTTCGATGCAAGCAGACACGGTAATACCAGGGCAATTTGTTGATTTTTCGGTGTATTTTGAAGCGAATAAATATGTATTGTTTTCTGGATTAGTGTATGATTCTTCAAATATCACAAACATTGAAGTGCTCATAGATCCACCAATTTCATTGTCCATTATTGGACTGTCGGGATCCACCATATCATTTAGTAGGTTGAGTGGGGATGTGCGATTTTTCACTCTAGGTCAAGATACGATTGTTGTGCTCAATAGTCAAACAGGTGAGACACGGCAGGTGCATATAAATAAACGCGGGGTGTTATGGTAATGCAAAAATCTATGAAGGCAAAATATGGTCAATCAATAATTGAGCTTTTACTTGCCATGTCAATGGCTCTTATTATCATTCCCGCATTGTTTGGCGTATTTTTTGCATCACGGCAAGGAAAGGCACAGCACCTTCAACGTACACAAGCAGTTCCTTTGGCAGCAGAATTAGATGATGTTGTCAGTAATGTGAGAGAACAAGGGTGGGATCGTTTGAGCGAGTATATTATTGGCGCACCGTATCATCCGGTAATAGTAAATGGGGTTTGGGTTTTAGCAAAGGGGACAGAAGTCATAAGCGGATTTACCCGAAGTATTATTTTTGAGCGAATATATCGGGATAGTGAGGGGGCGATCGTGGTCACAGGGGGCATTGAGGATGTCTCGAGTCTAAAAGTAGAGATTGATGTATCTTGGTTGACTCCGTTTCCTTCGTCCGTGCATTATTCAAGATATTTAACACGTCATACAAATATTCTTTTGAAAGATACGACAGATACAGACTTTAACGCTGGAGTAAAAACAAACACTGCTGTCAGAACAGTGGGTGATGGTGAGGTAGTATTGGGTGCTACAGGTGGCGTTGGAGATTGGTGTCAGCCGACGTTAGCCATAACAGCGCTTGATTTGCCCAAAAGTGGTGTGGCAAACGCAATAAGCGCTATTCAAGGCACACTAGCTGCAGGAACTGGGGAAAACGCTTCGGGTGTATCATATGCAAACGTACTCATATCAGATCCTGCTACTCCGATCAATCCTGAAGCGATAGTATCTGGCACTTTTGATGGATACAAAACAAACGATGTGTTTACAGAACAAGATTATGCATATATTGCTACAGACGCGAATGCAAAAGAAATAGTCATTATTGATCTTACTAACAAAGATGCAAATAATAAATATGCAGAGGCTGGATATTTTAATGCTCCATCAAATGGTAATGGTAATACGGTCGCCATTCAGGGAAATGTCGGGTATATGGTAACGGGTACGACACTATATTCGTTCGATCTTACCAGTAAAAGTGGATCTCGACCCATACTTGATGTGAATGGAGTTTCTTTGCCTGGCGTCGGACATAGGATGAGCATTGTTGGTACGCGATTGTTTATAGCGACAGAGTCTACTACAGCGCAGCTTACTATTGTAGATATAAGCAATCCGATTAATCTTATTGTGGTCAAACAAGTCTCACTTTTGGGTCTTGGTGCATCAAGTATATATGTCAATGCATCTGGCACACGCGCATACATTGCAACACATGAATCGTCTACACAACATGAATTTTTTATAGTAAATGTTCAGGAGTCTTCCGCAGAGTATGGAAGCGTTTATGGAACGTACGATACCAATGGTATGGATCCAAAAGGTGTCGTAGTAGTGTCGGGGCCACGAGCAATACTCGTGGGGTTGGGTGGAGAAGAATATCAGGTTATAGATATCACAAATGAAAATGCCGCGCCTCTTTCTCGCTGTGGTGGATTTCAAATGAACAGTGGTATAAACGGAGTGTCAACAGTATTTACCACTGCTCATCGAGCCTATTCATACATCATAACCCAAGATGCATCAACTGAGCTAAAAATTATTGAAGGAGGACCCGGAGGGAGTGGAAATGATTTTGTTTTGAGCGGAACATTTGAATCGAGAATATTTGATACCCAAACAATAGCAACAGGAAGCGCCGTGGTTGCGTTTAATCGGATACAAGCAGTTATTACCAAACCTTCAAGTATCACGGATATTTCAGTGCAAATTGCAGTAGCTGACGCTGTGAACAATAGCTGTACAACTGCAAACTATGCATACATCGGTCCTGATGGTACTTCGAGCACGTGGTATACGTCGGTAGATAATCAAACGATTGTAGGTGCATTGCCGTTTTCAAATGATTCCGTTGGATTTGAAAATCCGGCGCGATGTTTTCGATATTTAGTAAATTTAAGCACAACTGATTCTACCCTCACGCCACAATTATTAGACATGATTATTTCAATATCGCCATGAACAGTAATAAATATACCAGCGGATTTACCCTTATAGAAATGGTGTTATATATGGGCTTATTAAGCATCCTTATCGCAATAATGAGCCAGATGTTTATAGCAACATTAGGGGTAAAAATAGAATCAGAAGCAGGCTCATCGATACAACAAGATGGAAATTATATCTTTTCAAGAATAGCCTACGATATTCATAGAGCTTCAAGAATTATAGCGCCGGAACTTGGAGAATCCGGATCGATTATATCACTTGGGATTATAGAGGGCGGTGTCGAGCGCATCTATCAGTATGTATTAGAAAATAATACTCTTACACTAGCAGATGGCGTAACTACAGAACCGATTCACAGCGCTGACACGAATGTTTCCACTTTTACCGTTACTCGCGTGGGTAACTCCGCCACAATCATAAATGCAAAAGATACGTTACATCTTTTTATTACAATCACTAGTGTCAATGCGCTTACAGGAGCCCAACAGATGACATTTCAATCGACTGCGGGGTTACGATGACCAAACGACCTACCAATAGTGGCGGACAAGCACTCCTGACGGTAATATTTATTGCCGTTATCGGTATGTTTATTACCACGGGCGCCCTGTATGCATTGTTAAATAACATAAATACAGCAACCCTTGAAGATGTTGGGGTCATGACACGTTCTGCCGCTGAAAGTGGTATAGAGAATGCGTTGGTTCGCTTAATCAGAGATCCATCATATGCAGGTGAGACAATGATGCTTGATGCGAACAAAACGGTGATTGTCAGCGTGACAGGTTCGACCTCACAAACGATTACCGCAGTGGCAACAGAAGGGTTGATTACTCATAAGATAGCAGTAGTGGTACATTATAATGGTGGAGTATTAACGATAGATTCATGGAATAGTATTCCATGAAATTTGCATATGAATGTATTAGTTTTCATCCAACGACAGGGAGTGCAATTGTATTATATGGATCAGGATGCACCGATTGCGTGCGTCCTGCCGCCAAGTATAATGCGGGATTTAGAAATTATTAATGAAAAAGAATTAGAAAACTTTTTTGCCGCAGTTCTGCGTCCAGTTTCACCCAATACACAAATGCAAGCGGTGCTCCTTTTGGATGAAGCGGTATGTTTTTCTTCTCTACTGGAGGCTGGTAAGGAGGATGAAATTAAAAAAAGGCTTATCAATGATGTGCCCTTTTTACATGTTGCGAATATAACGATACCAGTTACTGCTGGATCATTGTTTGTTACTACGAATCAAGATTTGTATGAGTCGATTGCTCGAGTATTGGAGGGACGAAAATATAGTGTCATAGGGGTGTATCCGTTGGTAGCAATGCAACAGTTTCAGATTATAAAATCTGGAGAAATGTTTGGAGTCACGGTTGTGAAGCGACTTTTTGATTCTGTTTCAAGTTTAAAGCAGGTAGCATTTAGTTATCAGAATCAATTTGCGCCTTCAGTCATGACTGCAACGCAAGCAAAACCTGCGGTCACACAAACGTCTCGAATAGGATGGATCATATTTATTTCGGTTGCATTCGTATACGTCCTTATCATGGTGGTGATTGTATTTGTGAGTAGATAGCTTCCTTGACAACACCTGACATATTACATATGCTGGTATAAGAAATGAAATTTCATGTCCTTGGAGGGGACTTCTGCCTATGAAACATAAATCTGGTTTTACTCTTATTGAGCTGTTGGTCGTCATCGGTATCTTAGCGATATTATTGTCTATTACCCTGATTGCAATTAATCCAGCGCGTCAGTTTGGACAAGCGAATAACACGAATCGCAGGAGTGCTATATTGCAGATATTAAATTCTGTTCATCAGTATGTAGCAGAAAATAAGGGACAGTTGCCAGCAGAAATAAGCGGATTGACCGCTGGGACAGCAACACTGTTTAATATCGTAAACTTTCCAAGTTTGTGTGCGCAGCTGATGCCAAATTATATTTCGGCATTGCCAACAGATCCGTCACTTAACACAACTAATATTACGGATTGTGCAGCGGTAGGCTGGAATACCGGATATGAAATTATCCGCGATGCGCAAAATCGCGTCACGGTAAGCGCGCCTACGACAGATAACAGTGAGGTTATCTCAGTCACTCGATAAAATAAAAGATACTGTATTGAATTAAAACCCCCCGCCGAGGCGGGGGGTTTAGTGGTATAATAGGAGTATGGAGAGAGCGACATTTGCAGGCGGATGTTTTTGGTGCACAGAAGCATTATTTAAGCGTTTAAAGGGAGTTGTGTCAGTGACTTCAGGATATACTGGCGGGACGACCAAAAATCCTCGGTATGAAGAAGTTTCTCTGGGAAGTACGGGACACGCAGAAGCAATTCTTATAGAATTTGATCCAAAAATACTTCCGTATAAAAAGTTAGTCGAGATATTTTTTCACCTTCACGATCCAACGACCTTGAATCGACAAGGCAGTGATAGCGGCACACAGTATCGGTCAGCAATTTTTTGTCATACGCCATTCCAAAAGCGTGAAGCGCTTGGCGTTCGGGAGCTTCTGGATGATGGACATGTGTTTCGAAACCCAATAGTGACAGAGGTAGAAATGCTTACACAATTTTATCCGGCAGAAGATATCCAAAAAGATTATTATGTGAAAAATTCATATCAGCCGTATTGTCAGTATGTTATAGATCCTAAAGTAGCGAAGCTTTTGAAAGACTACGGCACTGAGGTGAAAGACGAATATAAGAAGAAGTAGCGGTCGCTTTAGTTTTTTGATTCTCGAGCGAATTTAATACGCCCTATTTTTCCCAAATGAATTTTTCGAATTCTAAGCGAGAGAGGGGTAATTTCGACAAGCTCGTCATCTTCGATGAAATCAAGAGCTTGCTCAAGACTCAGTTCCAACGGCGGATCCAGCTGTATAGCGACATCTGCATTGGCGGAGTGAATATTAGTAAGTTTTTTAATCCTGCATACATTCATATCAATATCTTCTTGTCTGTTGTTAATGCCAATCACCATACCCTCATACACAGGCACACTTGGCCCGATTAATGCTTTGCCGCGCTCCTGCACCGTCGTCAATGCATAGGCAGTCGATTTGCCGGTTTCGATAGAAACCAGAACACCGTTTCGGATTTTTTGTTTTTTAGGGGTGACAGGCGAATATCCAACGATACGAGTTGCAATAATCCCTGATCCGCGAGTTTTCGTCATGATATCACCGCGAAATCCTAATAAATTTCTCGTCGAGAGTTTGTAGACCATTTTGGTAACACCGCGGTCATTGGTATGCGTGTCGAGAAGTTGTCCGTGGCGTTTGCCCATTTCTTCGGTAATGATGCCGATAAATGAACTATCAAGCTCAATAGTAAGTTCTTCGTATGGTTCTTGGGTAACACCGTCTATTTCTTTGAATATTACTTCCGGTTTTCCGACCTGGAGTTCATAGCCTTCACGACGCATAGTTTCTAAAAGAATTGCGATATGGAGTTCTCCTCGTCCCGAAACAAGAAACCCTGTTCCTGAATCGTTTGGTTCAATTTTAAGTCCTATGTTTGTCTCTATTTCCCGCGTGAGGCGGTCAGCTAATTGGGTAGGGGTGCCGTACGTACTTTCTTTCCCTGCAAATGGCGATGTATTTGGTCCGACTAATACCTTAAGCGTTGGTTCTTCAACTTCCATTTTGGGAAATCCGGTAGGATCAATGGGGTCGGCAAGTGTCTGACCTATGGCTATAGAATCATTTCCCGTGATAGCAATGATGTCTCCTGTCTCACCTCTCTCAGTAGGGATTCGTTTAAGACCTTTACTGGTAAATACCGCCTCAACTTTAAATGTTGCTCGTTTGATATTTTCATCTAGGATAAGAAGAGAGTCGCCCTTTTTCACACTTCCCTGTGTGACGTTTCCTATAGCAAATTTTCCTTTGTGTGTATCAAAATCAAGGGTAGTAACCAGCATTTTAAAGGGTTTTGAAGGATCGCCTTTTGGCTTTGGAACATAGTGAAGCACTGCTTCAAACAGCGGCTCTAGGGTCGCAGGTTCATTATGATTGAGAGGAAGTGTGTTCCACGCCTTTTCGTCTCTCCCTATAGCATATAAAACGGGGAAATCGAGATGATCTTCATGGTGAGCCAAATGGAGAAATAAACTTTCAATTTCTCGAAGCACTTCTTTAGGTTGTGCGTCGGGTCTGTCAATTTTGTTAATAACTACGATGACGGTGAGATTGTGTTCGAGTGCTTTTTGTAATACAAAATGCGTTTGGGGCAGTGGACCCTCTGCAGCGTCTACGATAAGAAGCACTCCATCTGCCATATTAATGACCCGCTCTACCTCGCCGCTGAAATCTGCGTGTCCCGGGGTATCAATAATATTAATTTTCGTATTTTTATAGATAACTGCAGTGTTTTTGGCAAGTATGGTGATACCCTTTTCGCGTTCAAGATCGTTGCTGTCAAGGATTGTATTTTGTTGCATTTCTGCTTCGTTTTCTCGAAAGGTATGCGTTTGCTTGAGCATGCCATCAACCAGCGTGGTTTTCCCGTGATCCACATGCGCGATAATAGCGATATTTCGTATATCCATAAGAATGTTTGAATGGTAACGGGCAGCGAAGGCAAAAGAGAAGGAGTAATCTTTACCAGACGACGCGTGTAACCTGTTTACAAGTATAGCAGATTTCAAGCCATTTGGACAAGTTACGGACACCTTAATGCAATTGAGTTGTAATTATAGAAGCTATGTTGTATAGTTTTTCTGTATGATGACTAGCTTACTTTTGTACAGTGTCATTGGCGGAGCAGCATCTCTTATTGGCGGATTGTTGTTATTATGGAAGCCCAGCATTACCAAGGCGTACATGACGCCTCTTTTAGGATTTGGTGCTGGTGCTTTTTTGGCCGCTGCCTTCATAGATATTATTCCGGAGGCCATTTCGTTAGCAGATACGCCGCAAAACGTTATGGTTTTTGTTCTTTGCGGATTCTTAGGGTTTTTTATCCTCGAGCGATTTCTCATGCGGTCATTTCATATGCATAAAGGGAAAGCTACCCACTCAGAACACACAGAAATCTTGCCGTATCTTTTGGTGTTGGGTGATAGTTTTCATAATTTTCTGGACGGAATCCTTATAGGATTTGCTTCTCTTGTAAATCCTGTGACAGGGCTCTCTACAGCAATTGCGGTTGCCTCTCACGAATTGCCGCAGGAGATGGCAGACTTTTCTATTATGATACGGCAAGGGTGGAGTAAAAAAGTGGTTTTGGGGGTAAATATCGCGCAGTCGCTTTTAACCATTCCCGGAGTGTTTATCGGATACTTTATGGGTTCTACAGTAGGCTCATATGTAGCGCCTCTTCTTGGTATTACTGCTGGTATGTTTATTTATATTGCGGCTACCGATATATTACCCGAATTGCATCATAACTCCAGTCATACGCATTTTTTTCGCGTTGTCGTTCCAACGCTTGTTGGAGTGATTTTCGTTTCGTATTTTTCATTTCTTGAACGTTAATTTTATTCGAAGCAGACATTACAGTCTAAATCTGCTAGAATAGAACGTAATGCATAAGCTTTTTTATGCAAGCGGATTTCTGTATCATTCTCCCACTGAACAAATTCTCTTGCGACAAATGAGTTCTTTAAAAACTCCATCGCCGACATGGCACATGGTTGGTGGCATAGCTTTAAAGGACGAAGAACCTCTCAAAACATTTGAGCGTTGTATACACGATTTAATCGATGCAAAGCTAAATTCCAAGCGCATTTTTGCCGTCTACGATTATTTTCATAATGCACATAGCACGATGCATTATGTATTTTATGCGGAGGTCAAAAAACTGTTCGCCCTTGCCCATGATGACAAAAGGGGATTAGCATGGGTTACATTTAAACAAACGACAAAGCTTCCTTTTGATGCACAAACAAGGCAGGATGTGATTATCGCGGAACGGGTGATTAAAGCACAAGCAAGAAGCGACGCGCCTCCTGAGCCAGAAGTTATCCATCATCGGTAACGCTCTTTTTTAGATAGCAATTTCACCGTGTAAAAGGGGTAATACTATATCCGATATCCCCAAATCTTTAGAAATTTTTTGTGCGAGTGCGGCGCGCGGAATGTCGTCCCCATGTGTGAGAAATATTTTTTTCACATTTTTGATATTTTTAAGCCATCGCAAAAGTTTTGTTTGATCGGCGTGAGAACTCATATTTTCGATGTTATTTATCGTTCCATGTACAGGTACAGAAACTCGTCCAATGCGTACTTTTTTGTTTCCATTAAGAAGCATTCGTCCAAGTGTTCCTTCGCCTTGCCATCCAACGATTAAAAGTCGTGTGGATGGTATAGGGAGAAATCTTCCTGCATGTCCTAAGATTCTACCACCCGTCATCATGCCGCTTCCTGCGATGATTACCTCCGGACCTTTGTTGTTTATTATGGCAGAGCTTTCAGACACGTGGTCTATGATGGTGAGTCCTTCAAATTGAAACGGATGTCCCTTTTTTCGGTCAGTTTGAATATGGGCATTACATACGAGTAAATTTTGTGAATAAATCTCGGTCGCAGTTTTTGCCATGGGGCTATCAAGATAAACAGGTGTGATTGGTGAAACTTTACCTTCCTTTTTAAGGTGCATAATAATATGCAGTAACTCCTGGGTGCGCTCCAGCGCAAATGCCGGGATTAAAAGTGTGCCCCCTGACTGTTCTATAAGATTAATTTCTTTTTGAATGGCGACGGATGGGTCAGAATCCGGGTGTGTTCGATCGCCATACGTTGACTCCATAACCATCGCGTCAGCTGATTCTATCAGCTCAGTTTCCATAAGAAGTGGTTCAGGTGAATTTCCAAGGTCGCCGCTAAATATTATTTTTTTCATGGAAGAATTTGGGTTTGCGTCGATTATTTCAAGACTTGCGGATCCCAATATGTGTCCAGCATCGCGCATAGTTATAGTAAAGTCTCCTATGCGAAACGGGGTACGATACGGGACAGTCGCAAATTGCTTTACTGTTTGTTCGACAAGTTCTTTATCAAACAAAAATTTACGATCGTCTTCTTTTGCAATTTTTGCAGTGTCAAAAAGAGATAGCTCTGTAAGATCGCGCGTTTGTGCAGTCATATAAATTTTTTTCTTAAAACGCTTAGGAAGAAGTATTGGGAGTCTGCCGCAGTGATCAAGATGCGCATGGGTCAGCACGACGCCTGAAAGAGCCGAGCAATCAACATCAAACGGTTCGAAATTTAGCTTATCAATATCATGTGGCCCCTGAAACATCCCAAGGTCGATAAGTATCGATTGTCCGGATCCAGACGTGAGAAGGTATGAGGACCCCGTGACCATGCCGGCTGCACCCAAGAATTTTATTTTCATATATGTTAAAGCGCCCCTTCCCAAAGAGGCGTGTCATCTGCAGGGTCGCCGTTATAGTTGACGGTTATTTCTGTATTTTTACGGATGGTGGTGATGGCAGTAATTCTGACAACTTCCTGTTTGAAGTCTTGATTAAACTCGGCATTACTCTCGAATGAATGATTATAGAGAGACCCAAGTCCCAACGCGATAGCGCCCTTTTTATAATCCATGCCCCATTCGAAATAATAATTGGCTAATTCTGTTTTATCGATGTGGGGAATTGAACGTTTCGAAAGTAATATCACAGGGCATTCTTCAATCAGCTCTCCTTTGTTATACCTTTTCTTTGCAAAGACACCTCGCCCCGCGGCTGGAATGTTTGATCGGTTTACAGAAAGATGGTTTGGCATATCGTGATTATATTTTTTTCGTTTTTAATCGCAATGAATTGGTGACCACTGATACACTTGAGAGTCCCATCGCAGCACCTGCGATAGCGGGATTTAATAATATTCCTGAGAACGGATACAAGGCGCCTGCCGCGACGGGAATGCCGATAATATTGTAAATAAATGCCCAGAAAAGATTTTGTTTGATAATACTCATGGTTGATCGGGCTAAGTTGATCGCTTTGGGAAGTTTTGCGATATGTCCTGCAAGAAGCGTAATACCAGCTGATTCTATCGCTACATCAGCCCCCGTTCCCATAGCTACCCCTACGTCTGCCGTCGCCAATGCCGGTGCATCATTAATGCCGTCTCCTACCATAGCCACTTTGTAGCCTTCTTTTTGAAGTTTTATTATTTCGTCGGCTTTATCTTTGGGAAGTACTTCTGCAATAACGCGATCAATACCGATTTGATTGGCGATATATTGTGCGGTTTTTTTATTGTCGCCCGTGAGCATAGCGACCTTGATGCCAAGCGCGTGAAGGTTTTTAACTGTTTCTACCGCGTCGTCTTTTATCGTATCAGCGATACCGATATAGCCTATGATATGTTTTTGGGTCATAAAGATAATTGGCGTTTTGCCTTGTTTACCCAGTGTTTGGATACTCTGCTCATCAATGTGTATCTGTAAATCTTTTGCAAGCTTCACGTTGCCCGCATAATACTCTGTCCCGTCTATAGAACCCTTAAGACCCTTGCCTTCAATGGCTTCAAAGTTTGTTACTTTATAAAGATGTAGTTTTTTTTCTTTTGCCTTTGTGACCATGGCAAGCGCTAATGGATGTTCAGAATGGCTTTCTAATGAGGAGAGTAGTTGAAGCATTTCGTTTTCTGAATGCTGGCTTACTGTTTTTATATCAGTTACCTCCGGAGCTCCCTTGGTAAGCGTGCCGGTTTTATCCATAACGATGAAGTTGACGCCGTTAAATTTTTCTAAACTTTCAGCGTTTTTTATAAGTATTCCGTTTTGTGCTGCTTTGCCAACGCCGACAATGATAGCTGTAGGGGTCGCAAGTCCCATCGCACAGGGACACGCGATGACCAAAATACCGACGAAACTTACAATTCCGAGTGTAAATGCCTGTGAAAAAGGCATAAACTGCGGGCCTATCAGAATCCAAGTTATAAATGTAAGCACTGATAAGACAAGAACAACTGGCACGAAAATTGCGGAAACTTGATCAACCATTTTCTCAATCGGTGCTTTGGAGCCTTGCGCTTCTTCAACCATCTTGATGATTTGCGAAAGCATCGTGTCGTCACCAATTTTTGTGACCCGAACTTTAAGAGACCCTTGCTTGTTTATGGTGGCGCCGATGACAGCATCGTTTTCGTGTTTATCGACAGGAATAGACTCACCGGTGATCATGGATTCGTCGATAGAGGATTTGCCCTCAACGATAATTCCATCAAGAGGTATTTTTTGTCCTGGTTTAATGATGACTATATCGTCAACTATAACTTGATCAATAGGAATTTCTATCTCTTTTCCATCACGAAGTACGAGTGCGTTTTTGACTTGCAGCC
Organism: uncultured Gammaproteobacteria bacterium; assembly: GCA_964367095.1. Taxonomy (GTDB): domain Bacteria; phylum Patescibacteriota; class Microgenomatia; order UBA10105; family UBA927; genus UBA927. Next base: position 14,649 of record CAYIXE010000010.1, read on the forward strand.
CCATGAGTTTTTCGATGGCTTCACCTGTTTTTAATTTGGAGCGTGCTTCTAAAAATTTGCCGAGCGTAATAAAACCAATCACAACGATTGTGACATCATAGTAATTTTGTTGGGTATTTATAAAAGGTGCTAACATTTCTTCAAAAGCGGTAATGATAAAGCTATAGAGAAACGCGACCGACGTGCCAATTCCCACCAAAGTATCCATGCTGGCTACTTTATATTTGATAAATCGAACAATCCCTTGTAAATACGGAATACCGATCACAAAGAGAGCGTATGTCGCAAAAATAGGCAAGAGATGATGGAAAAATTCCATAAGGGTTTCCGGCATCTTTTGCCATAGGCCAAATGTTTCCGCACCTATTTCCCATACCATGACGAAAATACTTACCATTACCATGGGGAGCACTATCTGGACATGTGTTTTAAGCTTGGCAAGTTCTTTTAATTTATATTCTTTTATGGATGCGTCGGATGACAATGGTGTCATCATATCGTGATTCTGATGGAGAGAGTGGTCCATGGGTTTTGTAGCATCAGTAAGTGTGTAGCCAAGTTTCTCGATTTGGTTATTCATGTCAGAAATGGTAATCTTTTTGGGGTCAAAGGAAATTTGTGCTTTTTCCGTAGCGTAATTGACAGCACATGTTTCTACTCCTTCTAGTTTTTCTAATTTTCGCGTAATGACCGATGCACAAGAAGCGCAGTGCATTCCTTTGACCGGTAATAATTTATTTTCCATATATGTATTTTTTAGCCTGTATTATTTTTGAACTATTGCTGTGTAGCCGAGTTTGCAGATGCATTCAATGAGTTGTTTGGGTGTAACCTTGTCAGGATAAAATGTTACCACGGATTTTTGACGAGCATAATCAGTATTTACTGAAGTTACGCCATCTCTATCTTCAAGGTCAAAATCTATATTTATAGCACAGCTGGTGCAGTGCATCCCCGTGATTTCCAGTGTTATCGTTGTGGGTTTCATATCAGATGACCATAATTGTTCCGCGAAACATTCCCATGCTGCACATAAAGGCAAGTGAGCCTTTCGTATCCGGAGCGATAAATGTAATAGCTTCAGATTGTCCCACGCGAATAATTTTTTGAATTCCTAATTTAGGGATAGTAAATCCCTGGATACACCCGGCCCCGTTTTGATTGACAAGGTCCAAAGTGACTGTAGATCCGGATTGTATGGTAATATTTTTTGGATTTGTGGTATATCCCCTGGGGGTAAAATATATAGTTGCTTTATTTACTACTTGAGAAGGATTAGTAGCGATTGCCGTCTCGCCGCAAAAGCTGACCGCGCAGTTTATATTCGTAAGCATATTTTCAAATGTGAAGTTGCTGCCGCTTAAGGCTATAGCCCCATTTAGGTTGTAGAGTGCGATAAGAATGATGGCAGTGGCAGCTAGTTTGTTAAATATGATACTTAAGGATCCGCTCAGTTTCTTGGCGGCATATCCTAGCAAGAAAAATAGAGGAGAGGTGCCGAGGATAAAGGTAAACATGGTGATCCCACCGGAAAGGGGAGATCCGACTGAAATGGCATATGCCATCATGGCTTGTGTTGTGCCGCAGGGAATAAGGATGGTTAATCCACCTAAAAGTGCTGGGCCAAAGATACTTTTGCTTTTTGATTGATTTTTTACGAGTCTTGTTAAGAATTTTGGGGGTTTTATGATAAAGTATCGAAAAATCGGATGAACATTTAGTAAATTAAGCGCTGTACCAATCATGAATATGGCAGCAAAGGATTGCATTAAAACGCGTGCAGTGAGGGATAATTGTATGACTGATCCTAGTGAACCTAATAATATGCCAAGAATGGTATATGCGATAAGACGAGCGACAAGAAATGAAAGAATGGGAATTGCGTTTCCTTTGAGCGCTTCGTCTTTGAGTGTGTCGGATTCCTGTTGAGCGATAGAGGAGGCAAGAAGACCCCCCTGGACCGCCAAGCAGGAGAGTCCGCCGGTAAAAAGTCCTGTGATAAAAATTGATGTGAGGTCCATATACTATTATTACATGTATTACATTGATTTTTTAAATACCTGCATTACTTCAGCGACTGCTTCATCTTGTCTGCCACCTTTTATGGCATCGGTGACGCAACTTTTTAAGTGGTGCTCAAGTGTCAGATTGTCAATTTCTTTTAATGCTTGTTGTATGGCATGGGATTGGTGAATCACCTTTATGCAATAGGTATCATCGTCAACCATTTGTACTACCTTTTTGAGGTGTCCTTGTACGATTTTGAATCGGTGTAAGATTCGTTCTTTTATATCCTTCGGTCTGTACGCCATATATCCCCCTATATGGGATATAATACACAGTCAAAATTTGTAGGTCAAGCAGGAAAAAAATAGAGTATACTGTATATATGATAGGATTTGTAGGAAATATAGAAGCGTTAACACTCTCAAACACGAACTTTCGACACGTACTTTTTACGGGACAGCACGCACAATTGGTCGTCATGAGTTTGTTGCCAAATGAAGATATAGGATTTGAGGTACACGAAATAGTTGACCAGTTTTTCCGAATTGAAAAAGGTGAAGGGAAAGTTATTATTGACAGTGTAGAGTATGTGATAAAGGATGGGGATGCGTTTATCGTTCCAGCAGGGACAAAACATAATGTAATCAATACGTCTTCTACCAATCCGCTCAAACTCTATACGGTTTATTCGCCGCCGCATCATAAAGACGGTATTACCCACCAAACGAAGTCTGAGGCTCAGGCCGATCAATCAGATCATATTTAAGATTTGTTTCTAACAGTATCATGACAATAGAACTTTTACGACAATTTCGCGTGGGAGGATACGCACTATTTGATCTGGTATTATCTTTTCTTGGCATTTTCATACTCTCTCCTGTTCTGTCGAAAATTTTTCATACAGTGCATATAGAAATTCCAACGAAAAGCTGGCTCTTATTCACCCTGCCTATTGGTATTTTGACTCATATTATTACTGGCAATAGAACGCGTATGACGAAAGACTTCCTTGATCCGCAAGGCCATTTTCTTTTAAAAATATTGATTATTGGATTACTCCTTTATGGATTAAAAGGAATAACAATATTGAAGAAAGGGTGAAAAAATAATTTGGTTCGGTCGGTCAATAATAAGCTTGTTTTATAAATACTGTTCTAGGTTGATAGATGGTAATTGTTTAAGATTTTTCGTCAAGCCAAGTTTTTTTGCCCATAGGTGTAAGTATTTTTTGTCTAATCGTTTCTCTTGAATTTGATAGACGAATGCTGCATCAACCATGTGTTTTTCAAGATTCGCTTTTTTGTTCCATCGAAGTTTTTGGAGGATGGTATCCTCAGCGGATGCTATTGCAGTTTTATTACCAAGTACGGTTACGAATTTTCGTCTTTGAAATCTCGATTGATCAAATAAATTCTTAGTAAGAATCCAGACATCAATGTGTAATAGGGTTTGGCGATGGATTATCTGGAATACTGCTTTATTTTGTATCCCTTCACGAACTGCATCCTTCTGTGTAGAAAATTCCAGGGGAAGAGTATCAAGTGCCTTGAGGACGCGGTCGATATCCTTGGGGTAGAGTTCTACAACAAAATCAATATCGTGAGACGCCCTCGGGCGACCATAAAAGATGACGCTCCATGCGCCAGTGATCATGTATGGGATAGTGTGTTTTGCAAAAAAAGTCGCAAGGGAAGTGAGAAGTGACGCTTGATCGGTTTCCATGAGTGTATTATGCGCCTGTGGTGCGTATCCCATCTTTTCGGACATTACGAACAAATTGGGATAATTGCATGGCGATACGGATTTTTTTATCACCGGACATTTTTTTGTATTGTTTAAGTAAAAATGGAATGATTTTTTTCATGTGCTCGAGCATCGCAAATCTACTATACCCATAAGTTTACCATTTTTTATTACCAATGTAACTTAATGCGTCAATGTTTGGATCGTATAATTCAATTAAATCCAAATCGGGACGGTTTGGAAGTACTCGAGCGCTTTTGATTATTTTCCCATCAAAGAGTGACTGTTTAAGTTTCGTATATTCTTCTGGCTCTAAGTAGAAATCTACGTCACCCACCTGTGGCTTGTTTGGATCAGGCCTGCGAATATACAGATATCTGTAGGTAGTCGTTGGAATATCATTCTTTGCTGGGATAACAATTTGTTTATAAAGTCGAAAATATTTTCCATATACACTAATAGACTTATCCGTTAACTCTGCTTGTAACTTTGTAAGGAACGCGTACTCGTCATCATAGTGACAAAAAACTCCTATATTCCCGGCAACAGGTAAATATCTCTCCATAGATTGCATGCATAACGAATGGCAAGCAAAATGGATATGCGCTATTGCTTTCATCATCTGCTCTTTATCTTGTATCGGACTAAATTGGTACAGTTTCATGTTAATTTTATTAATCGGAGGCGACCCAGTTTCTCCAAATATTTATTATATGGGACAGTAATTACTTCAGCATTCTGTAGGCCAAACTCTTTTTCAATTGTTTCATGCTGGTTTTGGGGATAATACAAAATGACGGAATGCAGAAAATCGTTGATTGTATACAGGCAGACAGTTCCATTCTTGTACTCATACTCCGTGTATGCCATTTTTATAATGCTCGCATTTGTATATCCTTTGCCTTTAAGCCATACAAGTCCCGCTTTTTTATCTTCAATTGGCTTGTGTTCTGTCATTGTAAACCGACCATCACTTTCTTTCAGAACGTGAACCTCATATCTGTCTACATATTCAACGAACTTTTCCACGTCATTGCCTGCGTGCTGTCCATAATAATGGGTGGAGACAATTTTTTTTCGCTTTTTTGCGCCTTTTTCTTTAAGAATTTTCAATATTTTTGTGAATGGATTCACGAGGTATTTCTTTTCCTGAGGTTTCATGCAACGATTATATCAAATCCAATATTACGAAATTCGAAGGTTTAACTGCTGGTGTAGTATATAGTATATTAGTTTGTCTATGCGCTCTAAACTATCAAATGCTTCCCCGCGAGGATTCCCTACGTCGCTTCGCTCCTCAGGACTCACCAGGAGTAGAATTCGTCGATTAGAATCGACTCATTAACTCCTAGATTGCGAACCATCGGTTCTCATAAGGACTCTTTCGGGTCTTCACTTTTTTCTAGCTCGAATCATGGGACTCGTATCGAAGGGTAGACTGGATCAATGAGATCGAATACCTAGAGCCAACCTACCAGGAAACGCAGAAGTTTTTATCGGAAAAATTTGTGAGTGCCTAGTTTATTTCGTATAGCGTAAGTACCCAAATACGGTGACTATCTCTATACGACTTAAACAGCTCAATCTTTCGTAGAGGTTAATAATGGCTTTTCCCAGCCAAAGCATGTTTCTCGATTTTTTAACTTATCGAAGGCATTGGCACAACTCTGGTCCAATTTGGTAAATTCCTGCAATACACTTACCACTTCCTCAATAAATCCGCCCACTTCACCATCTGAGTCATCAACTCCGCCAGTACACAACTTTTTATCTAATCTCAAGAGTAAATCGACCAATAATTCGGCTGTTTGAATACTTACTGGCAAATCAGAAACAATAGCTGATAATCGATTACAACCTTCGGAAAGTGAGTTTTGATAATCAAACCAAGTTCGTGACGGACCAGTATAGGCCTTGATATAGCGAAGTGCAGAGGTAATCGTCTGTTTTATAGCTGATAACTCACCTTCTGATAAAGTCCCCAACTTCCCACTACAAGCTGGATTTTGCACCAGCTTCTTATCATTGTCGGTCAATGGCTTTCCGTCCTGAACCACATAAATTGCCAAGGCCAACATATGTTTGCAATATGTGTCATTTTTACCCAGGTAACAAGAACAATAAGCGTATCGAAAATTTCGCGCTTCCACCGAGACTCGATATGGTTTTGTTCCCATTACAACGGCTGTGTATGATCGAATGCTTTCTTCAACTTGGGTCACCCTGCCACTCTCATACAAAGCTACGGCCTTTTCAAACGTAGGCCCGTCCGTGGCAAACTTGATTTTATCGAGGGTAAAATCGGGTGGGTTCATATTATTTGTTTCCACTCTTGAGTAATTTTTTAACCACTTTATCAAAGTCGGAAATGTAGTGTTTATCCTGCTTTTTTTTGAATACTTCATATTCCTTTAACGCTAGAGTCTCGGCCACTTCATGGCTAATCTTTCCAGCATTGGTCAAAATCTCGTATTCACTAAACTTCAAAAAGGCGTTAAGTTTTTCTACCCAATCCTTCATGGTCATGGCTCTGCCACGCGAAGCCTGTAACTCAGCGTAATCCAAATACATATTTCCGATGCTATTGAGATGAGTTAACTCTTTTTTATCCAGATAGTTTTTGGCAATCACAACGTCGCTTGGCATAATCTTACCTTCCGGTGATCGTCGCCAAGAAGTTAATCCCATTTTTTCTTTTTTATTACTGACACGGTCTACTATGATCTCTGCTGCAGTTTTGCCGGTAATGGCAAAATGAAGCTTATTTTGGACAGTCGCAAAAAATTGTTTACTCTCATACGCTTGAGGCGAGTAATCAATTGCTGTGGCATAAATATCAGTGATCTTTTGATAGATCATTCGTTCGCTAGTACGGATGTCTTTAATTTCTTCGTAGAGCTCGTCAAAATATCTTGCGCTAAAACGGGAACCATACTTCATCCGATTAGTATCTAGGACATAACCTTTGTGGATATAGTTTTTTAGAATTCCCGTCGTCCACTGGCGAAACTGTGCGCCGCGTTCAGAACTGACACGATAACCAACAGCGATAATCGCCTCAAGGCTATAGAAGGTAACCTTTCGGGAAACTTCTCTTTCTCCTTCTTTTTGAACTACCGAGAATTCCTCGATAGTTGATTCTTGGTCAACCTCATTTTCTTGATAAATATTCTTTAAATGAAGCGAAACATTATCTATCGAGCAATCAAAAAGCTCAGCCATTTTCTTCTGGGTAAGCCATATATTCTCTTTTGCGAACAAGACTTCGATATTTACTGACCCATCAGGGGTTTGGTAGAAAGCTATTTGATTGTCTGGTAGTTTTTTAATCATATGAATCAAGACAAGTATAACTCTTCTGGCAATTTTCATAAAACCTAACATCTGCGTTTGAGTTGTTAGGGTTTAATGAGCTTTTCCTTACATTTACCAAAGGGGTGGAATTTTGGACGTGTGTCCATTTGTGTCATTTAGTGGTTGTTTATTTACAGTAATAATGTATCAAGTAAATGAGTTGTTTTCAATAAATTCTTTCAGCTCTGCAAAATGGATGTTGTTAGAGCAACAATCGACAAACCGTATTCGGTTGACCATGTACTTTATAATGATTGCGACTCATTACATAACCGCCCATAAAACCGTTCGGTCCATAAAATCCGCTCCATTTTGAATACATTTTCTGCGACTTGGCGACTGTGTCGACTACATAGGAGACTGATTCTTTCCGATGATATGCTTGCTGCAAGACCCAATATCTTCTATGGTGATATCCAGTTCTCGCTTGTTGCAAAAAAAAGTTCACATTTACGTTTATTTATTTTCCCTAAATTATAGACCGACTTGCTGCCCCAATTAATCGTTCCGTCAGCCCCAGCATATTTTAAATAATAGTCTCGTTGGCTTGGTGGTAAGTCAGAAAATTCTTCTATGCTGATCCGCTCACCATTTTCTAGCTCCAATGAATCTGTCACAAGTGATGTAAATGGAAATATCTCACGTACCCGATCCGGATAGAGATTGCTCGTCCTATCCCAAAACGGTAGTAGGAGCGATATCTTTTGAAAAAATAGAATGCTTGGAAAAATATCAAAAAGTAATTCATGCCGGTAATACCTATTCATAAATGCAGGAAATTCGCTTCCGACAACCTCCTCCATAAATGAGTGTGTTCTCACAAAGTTGATGTTTTTGAAGGTAACGTCAATGTCATGACCTAGGTATTTTAATCCGAACTTCCGAGTTGCAGAAATAAAGTAATTCATATCCAGCATATTTGAGCTTTCATCAATTTGATGAAAAATGAGAGGAGTATCATGTGTTAATTTTCGAATAATTTCTGCGGATATCTGCGCAACGGGGCAGCGGTTATAGGCATGAAGCGGAATAACGATACGCTGAGGCATGAAAGAAATAGAAGTTTGTAATGAGTTCAAATTGCCCCAGCCGGAGCCTTCATATTGAATTTCGGTAATTTTTCCAGGGATTGCTTCATCGGTTCTAAAAAAATATGGAATATCTACTTCCTTACGATATAATCGTTGGTGATAGGCAACTCCATACTCCCGATTAACTTCGTTGAGAATAACGTCACGGATATCTTTAAGCGATGAATCAAATAAACTCTGTCGAAATAACTCCTGTGAAATGGATAGAAACTGTTTGATTGTTTCGTATCGCTCAATAAATCCTAACGCATCGGTATCGCTAGGAATCGCAGGGGTTAATGAGGTCATCATAGAAAATTTGATACCCGGACCAAGCTCTTTTTCGTAGAGACTGTCAATGACTCGTCTATATTCAAGCTGTTCGCGTATCGTGAATTGATCCATATGGAATGAGAATAAACCGGCGATAATCATACTCTGTTTTGAGGGTAGTTTGAGTCTTGTTTGCCGATTCGAATAAAATACTATGTAAGTGTTGGGTTCGGAATTCTCGGGCATATTGAGTTTCTAACCAATGCATTTCTGCTCCTCGGTGAGTCCTATACGGCACACGTAGTCCATATAAGACTCCAACGGAAAAGAAGCAAGCGGATGTTGTTAATTTTAACACACGAGATATTTCCTCTATCGTTTTGCTGTCATCCCTCATGAATTTGTTGTAGTTAACCGTAAAGTTGTGTATGACCAAATCCACTGAGTGACTGGGTAGTGGTAATTTGTTTATATCTCCTAAAAGAACGGTATATTTTTTGTCAGGGAACGTGTGTACACAATATGTTTGATATTCTGATACAACCGATGGATTGATATCAACAATTGATACCATATCTTGTGGTTGATGTCTTGGAGATATTATCGTATCCAGCACGTCTATATTTGATCGATATCCTGATCCTTCAAGAACAATCATAAGCGGATCTGTTTTTAATAAAATCTGTTGAAGTAATTGAGAGGCAACGGGATGGTTATATATAGAAACGAAGAGATGGGAGAGATTATTTTGGTGATATTCAGCTCGTGCAGTTGAAACGTTCTTGCTATCTCTCATGCTGGTATTCTATTATAGCAGGTTTACTGTATATTTCTTATTTTATCAAAAATTCGGTAGTGGGTCAATTTGAAGTGCTGTCTAATCGAAGATGATACCGTACGGTGGTTTTGCATCTAACCGAAA
>CAYIXE010000011.1:0-23577 GCA_964367095.1 uncultured Gammaproteobacteria bacterium
ATACCTACCAGTGTATCAAAAATTCAAGCTAACTTCTAAAACAGGGTCTTAGTAATTGTTGATAGTTTCCGACAAGATCAAATGCTCCCGTCTCTTTGTATCCGAATTGTCCTGACGGTCGTACGCCCCATGGAACGAATAATGTAAGAGGCTTTGCTTTTGAGCTCATGGCAAAGCGAGACAAAATATCTCCTTCGTATGAGCCGTCTTCTACCAATAATGGCTTTGTTGCAGCCCATGCTGCATCCGCATTTTGCGGATACCGTATTTTCTCGTACATATATCCTCCTCTCATTCGTAAGAAACGATATAAAAATCTACGAATGGATGAGGCGACAAATGCGCGAAACGGGGAATGAGCTGGAACTATGGATGATGTATCACCTCAACCATGCAAAGATTTAGTTGAGGGTATGATGGTACGAAGAAGACCCAGTCGTGCTGGCTGATAAGGAGAAAGATTGATTATTTTTTATTATTAATTTCATAAGTTTAATATAAGTTGTAAATCCATTCGTAGTAACGTATTAGCATGCTAACATGTTAGCATGCTAATACGATGAAGTCAACAAGGGAAATACGGTGAGAAATACGGTAAGAAATAAATTTGAAACAAATGGTTTTGTTGAGCTTAGAGTATGTTTGGATTTTTGAGGCCTATTGATTTTCCGGTAGAGTAGTGAGTCTTTGGAGTATGAGAATCTTTAAATTTTACTGGTATGAGGCGATCGGCCAAGAGTTTGTACCCATCTAAACCGTTATTGAGCCAATGCGCTACGCGTGTAACTGTTGCAGTTGACGAATTGAGTTGTGCGGCTATATCAGTATATGATTTTTTTGCAATGAGGAGTTTGACGATTTGCCAGCGATTAGCAAATTCATTGAGTTCCGGCATGGTCAAAAGATCACGGAAAAACGCAACAGCTTCTTTTTGATTTTTGAGTGACAGTATTGCCTGAAAAAGTTCTTTGTGTGCTTTTGAGGGATATGTAGAGGGAGTATGTGATGAGTATGAATCCATGATAAATTTTTTCATATACTAACATGCTAGCATGCTAACATGATGAATACAATATTAAGGAATTGGTGTAGCGGTGGGTTTGAGGATGACCGTTGGTTTTGGCGTTGTTTTCGGTGCGGCACTTTCTGTGCTTGTTGGTCCGCCTTGACTCGGCGAGGCAGGTAATGGAGCGAGGGTGACTGTCGGTGTGACGTTTCCTGATAGGTTGCCTAAATCAAGGATACGCAACGCTGAGATATTGCTATCGTTTTTAGGGTCAGGCGTTGCGATAAGGTGCACTGAATCGCCAATGGCCATTTTAGAGAAACCACTTTTGACGATGCCGTCGGCCGTAGTCCAGCTGAAAGCTTTTGTCGTTTTTTCGATATCTGCAGTCATTGTTTTCTCGTCAGAAGTAAGCACCGTTATCGCGAATCCTTTGCGGTCAATATCCGTGATGGTGCCGATTATCCGCGTGAGCGTTTTGTTGCTTTCAATAAATATAAATTTTGCCTTCAGTAACTCGAGTGTCGTGTCGTAGGATCCAAATATCGTGACGCGATCGTTTTTTCCTAGGTCGTCGATAGTGAGACTTGTGCGCTTTCCGTTTATTATTTGCGCGACTTTTATTTCGTCTTCGAATTCAATTTTGTAGTTTTTTGTCGTTGTTTCAATCATTGCTGAACTTATCGATACAGAAGTGATCGTGCCGGAGAGCGCTCGCGTTACGATGTCTCGAAGTTCTGCGACTTTGGTCGCTAATCGCTCTTTGAGATCATCAAGGTTATTTTGGGTTGTGGGCGTTGCTGTCGGACTAGAAGTTGCAGTTGCCGCCAAGACAGGATGTAAAGACGAGGCAAGAAAAACAAACAGTGCAACAAGAGAGATGGTGTGACGTATAATCATAGATTAGAGTGAAACCGATGTATAGAATACAGTAATTGTTTGTGTTTGGATAGTTGAATCAGCATGACTTGTGACAATGATATCGTTTTTCCCTTCAGAAAGTACGATCTTTGTCGCAAACGCCCCTTCATCATTGGCAACGACCACTGTTTCTTTCTCTAACGTCTCCACGACCACGATTGCACGTGGTTTGGTTTTTCCTGAGACAAGCGTTTCACTTCTTGTTTCTACAGAATCAGCAAGCGGCGCTTCTATAGTTAATGTCTCTCCTATTTTTTCTGGTGTCGGGGTTGGAGTGACTGTGGATTTAGACGCAAAAAATTTTAGCCAAGAAAATTTGGGTATGCTAAACGATGGAAAAGATTTTACAAGCGTGGGTCCCAAAAAAACTAATCCTGTCAGGATTAGCCCGACACCAAATCCGATGATAGTTGCCAGCAATGCGTCTTTATTCATAATGATAACTTTCAATCTACTACGACGCTTCAAAGTGCACCAATGTTTTATACGGTGTTGCCTAGCATACCCAAATCTGTTATAAATTGCAAATATGGATATTACATTTCTAGGACATGCGTCGTTTCGTCTCAAAGGGAAAAACGCTACGTTGGTGATTGATCCTTTTGATACTGAAAGTGTCGGGCTTAAATTTCCACGTTCAGTAGAGGCCAATGTGGTAACAATTTCCCATGATCATAAAGATCACAATGCTTCTCTTGCCGTGGGAGGGTCGCCTTATATCATTTCTGGACCAGGGGAGTATGAAGTCAAAGGTATTTCTGTGATTGGCATAGGGACGCATCATGATAGTGTAGAAGGTAAAGATCATGGAAAAAATGTCATTTATCGCTATGTCCTAGATGGTGTGCATGTTGCTCATCTTGGAGATCTTGGGCATCAATTGAATACGGAACAACTCGACATGCTCGCTGGAACAGATATATTGATGGTCAGTGTCAGCGGCAAGTATTTGACGAATAAGGAAACAATAGAGTTGATTGCAACAATAGAACCGAAAATTGTCATACCGATGTATTATAAACAAGTTGGACATTCAGATACATTTAGTTCACTTGGGCAAGTAAGCGCATTTCTTTTAGAATTTGGTAAAGAACCACAACGCACTGCTAAACTGTCTGTGACCAAAGACAAGCTTCCATCTGAATTACAGGTTGTTGTTTTTGAATAAAAGAGTAGGTGATTATCATGGCCGTCAATATTAAAATACCTCCACATGATGACTCGGCTGAGCAGTCGCTTCTGGGCGCTATACTTATCGATAAAGATGCGATGATGGATGTCGCTGAATTCGTGCGTCCTGCATATTTTTATAAAGAAGCCCACGGCCATATTTATGAAGCGATGAGCGAGCTGTATGAGCTCCATGAACCTATTGATGTCGTCACAATCACAGCCCAGCTAAAGAAAAATGGATCATTTAAAAATATCGGCGGATCTTCCTATCTTTCGGATTTATTAAACGTCGTACCAACAAGTGCTCATGCGCAGAGATACGGGCGTATCATTCAGGAAAATGCGACGAAACGAAGATTGGTAGAAGCAGCGGCTAGGATTAACGAACTTGCGTTTAAAGAACAAGGCAGTGCACAGCAAATTGTCGATGAAGCAGAACAGGAAATTTTTGCTATTTCTCAAACCACGACACGCAAAGATTTTATGGTGATAAAAGACGCACTTGCTGAATCATTTGACAGGTTGGATGAACTTCATAAGCGGGCTGGCGGCCTGCGGGGAGTGCCTACAGGATTTACGGATCTTGATACGAAGTTGGCAGGCATGCAGGACTCCAATCTTTTAATCTTAGCGGCCCGTCCGGGTACCGGAAAGACTGCCATAATTTTAAACATGGCGCAGTATGCCGCGGTGAAAGAAAAAATTCCCGTTGGTATTTTTTCTTTGGAAATGAGCAAAGAAGAACTTGTAGATCGTTTGTTGGTTTCGCAAGCAGATATTGACGCGTGGAGATTAAAGACGGGAAAACTTAGCGATGATGATTTCACCAAACTCTCTGATGCGATGGGGGAGTTAGCGGAAGCGCCGATTTATATTGATGACACGCCGGGCATGAATATCGTAGAGATGCGTACAAAAGCACGAAGACTTCAGATGGAGCATGGAGTGAAATTATTTATGGTTGATTATTTACAGCTTGTTGATTCCGGCAGGCGATATGACAATCGCGTGCAAGAAGTCTCGGTAATTTCTCAAAGTCTAAAAAATTTAGCGCGCGAGCTTCGTGTTCCTGTACTTGCGTGTTCACAACTGTCTCGCGCTGTTGAATCGCGTGGCACACGCGTTCCTGAACTTTCTGACCTTCGTGAGTCGGGGTCTATCGAACAAGATGCAGACGTTGTGATGTTTTTATATCGCGAGGAAGCGGATCAGGCGCTATGGGGTCAGCAAATTGCAACCAAACTTCGTATAGCTAAACACAGAAACGGACCACTGGGGGAGATAGATCTGATGTTTCGTGGCGACCGTATTCGGTTTTATTCGATGGAGCATACAAAGAAAGATGCGGTATAATACCATGTATGCCGAGGTGCCTGCCCGCAATCGCTGAAGCGATAGCTTCTGCAGGCGGGGCGGAATGCTCAAGTCGACAGTTAGCGAGTTTTACGAGCCTTACTGTCGCTTAGTCCCGCTTGGCGGGAGTAGACGAGAGTATTTTGTATGCCGAGGTGGCGGAATGGTAGACGCACAGCTCTCAAAAAGCTGCGAACATAACAGTTCATGGAGGTTCGAGTCCTCTCCTCGGCACATATGACACAAAATTTATCTAGGCCGATAGTAGTGTTGAATCCACAATTTGTGATGACGCGTGTGCATCAGCAATTTGAGGGTGAAGGATATTTTTTGATGAATAGATTAGCGGCACGAAATAATCTATTAAAGGGTAATAAGGAAGAAGCGCGTAAGTGTCTTGAGGCAGCTCAATATACAAGAAAGCGTATGATAGAATTGGGGATGAAAGATCCACATTATTTAACCAGAAAGTAAAAGTAAGAATATGAAACTTAAAGATCTTTATGCATTAGCGGTGAAAATGGGAATTGAGGCGGATCCTCGCGGGAAAGCTGGAGTAGAGAAGTTGTTAGCCAGACGCAAAAAAGAATACGAAGAGTTGTCAAAATCCAAACAAAAGGATTTTGATTTAGAGGACTTGAATAATCCATACACAGATTCTCGCGTGTTATTGGGTGATACTTCTATGGAGGTCGATTCCCTCATGGCCGGCATTGACATCAATGCCTCCGAAGTCCTTTTGGCTGATCGGTTAAATCAAAAAGGCGAAAGTATAGATCTTCTTCTTACGCATCATCCTGAGGGCGCATCATTAGCATCACTTCATGAAGTTATGGATATGCAGGCAGATGTTTGGGCGAAATATGGAGTGCCCATAAATATAGCAGAAGGAGTCATGCGTGATCGTATCACCGAAGTACAGCGACGATTTTCGCCTGTTAATCATGCACAGGCGGTAGATGCGGCGCGATTATTAGGATTTGCTTTTATGGGGACCCATACGATTACAGATAACTTGATACATACCTTTATGGAACTCCTTTTTGATAAAGCAAAACCTGAAACTGTGGGAGAGGTTTTAGAGATTTTAAATAATGAACCGGAATATAAAGAAGCAACGAAAGGCAAGGCAGGACCAATGCTTTTTGCAGGAAGCGAAAAGAATCGTGCGGGGAAAGTAGCTCCTATTGAATTTACTGGTGGGACAGAGCCTTCGCATATTATTTATGAAAAATTAGCTGCAGCCGGAGTGGGCACTGTCATCGGTATGCACGCGGGCGAAGAACATCGCAAAGAAGCTATCAAGTATCATGTTAATCTTGTGATTGCAGGCCACATGAGTTCAGATAGTTTGGGAATGAATTTACTTTTGGATGCGATAGAAAAAAAGGGCGTAAAGATTATTCCTGCCTCAGGTCTTATCCGAGTAAAACGATAAAAAATCCCACGGTTATTATTTGTGTGATGACTCCAAGCGGCAACGGTGCCTTAGTGTGAAATACGTTGGGAAGTTTGTAGACGTTATAGGTAATTCTCTCAAGAAGTGATGCATTGTTGGTGGGTTTATGTTTATTGGAACGTGCGTAAAAAATATACCATGGCGTTTCCAGCCAATCAGGAAGAAGACTTGCTATCACAGTTATAGCCCAGAGACCAAAGGGAAGAAATCGGCCAAACACCATATACGAAACACTTATTCCAATAAGCGTGTCAGCGATAGCTATGACACCTGTCATATATTTAGGCCTTTCTCTCCAGTTGGTTCCGAAATCCCAATGAGGTATGCTATCCATGATGTAGTGTGAGCAAAGCGCGAGGCTGCTTGCTTCGAAAGGGCTTGAAAAACGACTGGCTATTGCACCTGCGACAAGTGCGTGCGCGGTAGAAGTCATCTATTCATTGTATGATAAGATGGAGAAACTTGCAAAATTTCTTCTTATGAAAGTTAAAATATCCAGTCAACCTATCGTCGCCGTACTTGCCAACAAATCATTTGTTCGGTTATGGATAGGGCAGTTGACGAGTCAACTTGCGATGAATACGATGCTTTTTTTGCTGTCGCTTCTTTTGTATCAGAAAACCCATAGCAATGCAGCAGTTTCGGGATTATTTTTGGCATATGGTATTCCATCGCTTTTTTTCGGCATGGCGGCCGGTGTGATAGTTGATCGGCTGGATAGGCGATTGGTTTTGATCGCCTGCCATTTTAGTCGAGCAATTCTTACATTATTTCTTCTTTTGATGCCTGATACGGTATGGCTTACGTATGTGATTATGTTCTCTCATGCATTGATTACCCAGATGACGGTTCCTGCGGAAGCGCCGCTTATCCCAAAGCTTGTTGGCAACTCAACTCTGCTTGTGCCAGCAATTAGTTTGTTTACTTTTACGTTTTATAGTAGTCTGGCCGTTGGCGTGATAGTCGCAGGACCGCTTCTTAGAGTGGTTGGGGAACACGGTGCACAGGTTATTATAATTCTTCTTTTTTGTATAGCGACCGTATCGGTATATGGACTCCCAAGATCAAATGCGAAAGTATCTGTATTTTTACGAATTTTTGAGTATTCTCCGCGGTATATTATAAATCGTCTTATTGGAGATCTTACTTCAGGATTTCGGTATGTTTCTCGAGTTCCAAATTTGATGCAGGCATTGGCTCTTTTGACGTCTACACAAATCACATTGATATTATTAGGAACCTTGGGTCCGGGGTTTGCCGATACTCTTCTTCGTGTCGACGTACGGGACGCGTCTATTTTTGTCGTCGGACCTGCGATATTTGGAATTTTAGTCGGCGTCATGTGGATTGGGAAAGTGGGGTATACATTTTTACCAAATCGACTGATACAAGTTGGGATGTTTGGTACGGGCAGTATTTTAATGCTTACCTCACTTCTTTTGGCGATAACCAATGTATTTTGGTTTCAGTATATTCCACGCGGTGTTGTCATTTCGCTCTCGTTTCTATTGTTTTTTCTTTTCGGTGTGGCAAATAGTCTTCTTGATGTTCCCGCAAATGGAATATTGCAGAAAGAATCAGGCGGTGACATGCGGGGACGAGTCTACGGGATGTTGTCAGCACTCATTGGCGGCGCTGGTCTTGTACCAATTTTTGTCAGCGGCGTATTGGCTGACTTTATTGGGGTAGGAAAGGTTATATTTTTAGTAGGTCTTATTATATTTTCTTACAGCGTTTATCGATTGCGGTATAATGGATTTATTACTTAAAAATTAATATTTATGCATCCGCTCTTTTTTTCTATAGGAAATTTTCACCTCTATTGGTTGAGTGTTTGCACAGTCATAGCATGGCTCGTGTTTTCATTTTTATTTTGGCGAAGCTTGCGAAGGATTGGCATAAATGAAGACACGACATTTGATCTGACGTTTTATGCAACGCTTGTAGGTATTGTGACCGCCCGCTTTGCATTTATACTATTTCATAACGAAATATTTGCGGATAAATCACCACTTCTTGCGATTGCGTTGTGGGTGGCCCCAGGGCTGTCGTGGGTTGGTGGTTTTGTCGGATCACTTATAACGTTAGTTTTGTTATCCAGACTCTACAAGGCTCGGCTAGGACAAGTGCTTGATGCACTCATTGGTGCATTTCCGCTTGCCTATATCATAGGTTCTGTCGGTACGTTTCTTGACGGTGCTCAGAAAGGCAGGATAAGCCAATATCCTGTAGAACTGTATGCCGTAATAGGTGTTCTTGTGTTAAGTATTATTTTTATACGGGTGAGAGCAGTGGGAGAACAGAATAAGTGGCCCCATGGCATTGTCAGTATCTGGTTTATTTTATTTTATTCGCTTTTGATGTTCCTCATTGAATTTGTGAAAGAGAGTCGTGTATACTTTGGAAACATTACAGCAAACCAATGGGTATATATCGCGTTGGTTGCTGAATGTGTCGGGGTTTTGTACGTGCGTGGAGGTGGCCGAGAAAAAATAAGGCCGCTTTTTCGTTTATGTATAAGCAAAAGTAAACAATTAGGAGAACGTATTTATGCAAAACTATCCAAAGCACGTCCTTGAGACTATACAAAAACACCTTGAAGACGAAAAGAAACGTTTAGATCTGCGCGTGAGTGAATTAGGATCGCAGGATCCATTTAATGATCCAGAACGTGCTATTGATAACGCAGCGTCAGATACTGAGGCCAACGAAGAATCAAATCACGATCGAATGAGCGCCTTGATTGATGAACTGAAAAGTCAGCAAACGGCGGTTAGTCAAGCTCTTTTACGTATCGAGAAAGGTACCTATGGATTTTGTAATTCTTGTGGAGAAATGATAGATACTGATAGACTCAATGTCCTTCCAACAGCGGTGCTTTGTCTTGCCTGCGAGGCTAAAAAATCTCGTCGTAGTTAATTTGTCATGGATCTTCCTATATTGTACGAAGATTTATATCTTCTGGTTATAAATAAGCCTTCCGGTGTAGTCGTTAATCGAGCACAGTCAGTACACGGAGAAACCGTACAAGATTTTGCCGATGCGTATTTGCACTTGTCTCCCCGCGTAGCAAGTATAAAAGAAAAAACTGCTGAACCCATAGAAAAAGATATCAAAGAGGTTTTTTCGGATCGTTCGGGAGTGGCTCATAGGATTGACAAAGAAACTTCAGGTTGTCTTTTGATAGCAAAAACTCCTGAGGTATTAGGGCTTCTGCTTACCAAATTTAGAGAGCGGGACATGAAAAAGGTTTACCTTGCCATAGTTCACGGGAAAATAATACCTGAAGAAGGAGAAATAAGAGCGCCAGTAGGTAGATTACCATGGAATTCTGAACGATTTGGAATATTACCTGATGGTAAAGAAAGCGTCACACGGTATAAAGTTACACGCGTTTTTGAAAGACCAAATGAGAAGCGAAAGCATCAAAAAGCTTACGATCAATATTGTCTGGTTGAGTGCTATCCGGAGACGGGGCGCACCCATCAAATCCGTGTGCATTTAAAGTATATCAATCATCCAATTGTCGGAGACTACCTTTATGCCGGTCGTAAAACCGCGCGCGATGATAGGGAGTGGGCTGGGCGCGTGATGCTTCATGCATGGAAGCTATCTTTTGATCACCCCATTACTGGTCAAGTACTTGAAATTGAAGCCCCAGTGCCGGATGATATGATTAAGATTGGTACTTAGTATGTCTTCATCTATTTCTTTAATTTCTACATTACTTCTTCTTCTCGCCGCAGCCATCGGCGGGGGAGCGATTGCATCACGATTAAAGCTTCCCTCCATTGTTGGCTACATTGCTGGCGGGGTGCTGATTGGAAATCTTTTGAGTCGATTTATCAATCACGAAGTGGTCAGTCTTTTAGCAGATAACGGTATTACACTTCTTTTGTTTGCATTGGGTATAGAATTTTCTTTTCATAGGTTGCGGCGAATTCTCACTGTCGTCGCATGGCCGACTGTCGCGCAGTTACTCCTTTCATTTTTACTCGTCCTTTTACTGTTAGTGTCTTTTTCTGTTCCATTTCTGGCGGCAATATATTTGGCAGCTGCCGCGGCACTTTCGTCTACCGCGATTGTCGTGAAAGTATTGTCTGAAAAAGGCGAATTGGAAACAGTTCCGGGAGAGCTTGCCACGGGTTGGCTTATCGTGCAGGATTTGGCAGTTATTCCGATGCTCATTATTTTAGCAGCGGTAAGTGGCGTATCAGATCAGACAACATCACTTGTTACCACGATTGGCGCGGTCCTTCTCGCCCTTGGTAAATCAGCGCTACTTATAATTGTTTTGTTGTATTTAGGCAAACATGGTGTGCCGAAATTACTCTCTACAGTTGCAGGATTTAAAAATCGGGAGTTGTTATTGTTGTCAACCATTGGTCTTGTATTTTTTGTCGGTCTTTGTACGTACAGTATAGGGTTGTCTGTCGCGCTTGGGGCATTTTTGGCAGGTCTTCTTATAGCAGAAACAAGTCAAAATCATGCGGTGTTTGCTGAGATACGGCCGCTTCGTGATTTGTTTGCGGTGGTATTTTTCGTATCTTTGGGCCTTGCATTGCCATTGGGCACCATGATCTCATCGCTTCCTATTATAGTACTTATGTCGCTTGCCGTGATTGTGGGCAAGCTTTTTATTATATTTATGTTGCTGCGATTTTTAGGATACCATACCAAGACTGCTTTTTTGACCGGATTGTATTTGACGCAGGTGAGCGAGTTTGGATTTGTTCTCTCCCAACAGGCAGTTTCAAGTGGAGCGATGACGTCTACACACGGAGTTATTTTGACTGCTGTGACGTTTGTCACGATTGTAGTGTCAGCACCCCTTATAGTCAGAGGTCATCAATTATATTATCTGGTAAATACGTGGTTGGGCAAGTTTCCCCGAATTTTTAAAATACCATCTGAAGAAGTTCGGTCGGATGAGGGGTTAGCGATAGAGGATCATGTCGTGATTTGCGGGTATGGGAGAGTGGGCAAATATATCGGAAGAGCGCTTCAAATGGCAAACATAGGATTGGTCGTCGTTGACTATAATCAGCACACTATAAAACATGTGAAAGAACAAGGTATTCAGACCGTCTATGGAGATCCGGGGGATAAGGGAGTGTTAGATTACGCACAGGTGGATAAAGCCAGATGCATCGTGATTGCGATTCCTGACCGTCATACGCAAGCGCTTGTTATAGCCAATGCACAATCGTTAAATCGCAAGATAAAAATTATGTGTCGCACGCATCATGAAGAAGATCGCGGGCACTTGAAATCTTTAGGAGTGCAAACGATTATTCAGCCGGAATTTGAGGCAGCGCTGACAATCGTTGCGAAGTTATTGGCCGACTTCGGATTGACGGATGAGGAGATTACGGGAAAAATGCAGCGCTTGAAAATTGAGCACGGAGTGGGGTAAGGTTGTCTAATAGGTTACAGAACTCCTGCTTGTTGGAGTCGCCTTAATGTCGCACTTCTTTTATTTTTGGTTTCTTCTTGTTGAGGATATATTAATCTTCTTATCATCAGGGCTCTTTGAGCTCTGTCTTTGAGTTGAGTTGCAGGTTTTTCGTATTCGCCTAAATCGAAATCTAGCACTGCATGTTCTCGATAGCGATCCTGAACTATGCCTTGTCTTGCCAACTCATCAACTTTTGCATGAAGATTCGGACGTTGCGTTTTTATTGTGCGTATTGCGTTTCTTGCTTCATTAACAAGCTTACGTAAATCATCTTGATACTTTGCTTCATTGGCTGCATCGTTGAAAGCCTTTGTAATTTTATCCAGCATAATTTTGAATACTTTAAATCTTGATTGATGCTTTACCTTTCTATCTCTGCAAAGTCAATAGTGAACGTGGTAGAATAGTGTAAACGGTATGATACATCAGTACAAAATACGTGGAGCAAGCATGGTATTGTAATTCATTTTGGATATGATAAAGTGAAGAATAGATATGAAAAAGCGAAATTTCAACGCCCCTACAACACTCAAGGATTTAGACGATTTGGGAACGCATATTATTGTCGCTATAAGTAAAACGCTTGAAGATTACGCGACCAAAGAAGATCTAAAAAAACTTGTTTCAAAAGAAGATTTAAACGTAGCCGTCGGGAAGTTGGAAGGGAAAATCGATGATGTAGCTGCAGATGTGTCTGAAATTCGCCGACGCGTTATAGATTTAGAAACTGACTCTGTCAGCAGACGTGACTTCAACGAGTTTAAGACAAAAGTGCTCCCTGCGTAATGGTACAATACTCGAATGTCTTCGTTTGGTTTTAAGATTACACAATCATTTCTATCAGGCGCTCGTGTTGGGGTTATTTCTACGCCGCATGGGAAGATTGAGACTCCCGCGTTTGTGCCGGTCGGTACGCAAGCAACGGTGAAGTCCCTTACTCCTGACGAAATTAAAGAGACGGGGACCAAAATTTTTTTTGTAAATACGTATCATACATATCTTCGACCGAGTATAGCAGTGATTGAAAAATTTGGAGGGCTCCACAAATTTATGGGGTGGGATGGTCCTATTATTACCGATAGTGGTGGGTTTCAAGTGTTTTCTCTTGCTAGATCCCCAGCTATGGTAAAGATAGTGGAGGATGGCGTGAAGTTTCGTTCGCATTGGGATGGGAGTGAACACTTTTTCACGCCAGAATCTTCGATGGAGTATCAGTTTAAGCTTGGCAGTGACATTCATATAGCGTTTGATGACTGCACAGCCTATCCTGTGACCCACGCTGTGGCAAAGAAGTCTATGGAACGAACGCATCGATGGGCGTTACGAAGTAAAGTTGAAAATGACAAATTACAAACCCGCCCGCCGGCGAGGCAGGTGGCAAATGACAAATTAGGGAAGCCTTATCAAGCACTGTATGGAGTTATACAGGGGAGTGTTTTTGAAGATTTAAGAAAAGAATCTGCCAAATATATTTCTTCATTAAATTTTGATGGTATCGCGATTGGCGGCGCGTCAGTTGGGGAGAGTAAGGAAGAGATGTGTAATGTTTTAAAGTGGGTTTTGCCGGAATTACCAGAGAATAAACCGCGACATTTATTGGGCGTTGGAGAAATTGATGATGTGTTTACATTGATTGAGAATGGAATTGATACGTTTGATTGCGTGCAACCTACAAGACTTGCGCGTATGGGAAGGCTTCTTGTGTCTTCTAAGGCTGATAGATTAGAAATAGATATTACGAAAAAACTTTACGCTATGGATACAAGACCCATAGACGAGACGTGTACCTGTATGACCTGTAAACAATTTTCCCGCGCGTATGTGCATCATCTTTTTGATGTCAAAGAGCTTTTAGGATACAGGCTTGCTACTATTCATAATGTGTACTTTATGCACGCGCTTGTGGCCACTATTCGTGCCTCAATTATAGACGGGACATTTCACGAATTGAAAAAACGCTGGAATTGCGCTACGGTATAAGGTAGGAGGAAAAAATATGGGGTCATTTGGCGGATTTTATAAAGGGGAAAAGAAAAAGCAGAAAAAGACCAACCTAGAGAAAAAAGCACAAAAACAACTCTTAGGCGGATCATGGCAGCCGCCGGTTGTTGAAATCATAAAAAAGGGCAAGAAGGAGTGGTAAGGTGTCAATATCCCCAATAGCTCGATTGCGTTCACGGTATGTATCGTTGATAGCTGTTCTTTCGGTATTGATTACCCTTGTTATTTTTCTGATTGGTTTTTCGCTTCGTGTTTTAAAAGACGTGCCGTTTCGGCAGGCATTTGTCGTCACCACCAATCCTATGCGTATTATTTCTTGGGATCGGCAACGGACTGCAATGCAGATAGTTTCCTTACCGAAAGATATTCTTATCGATGGGGCTTTCGGGTATGGGCAGTATTCACTTAGTGCTCTGTCGGCGCTTGATGCGTTAGATCATAAAAATGGATTGCTTCTTATACAATCTGTAGCACAGGCTGTAGGAGTGCCGATTAGTGGTGCAATTTTTGTAGATTCAACTGAGTCAGAAGCGTCAGCGCTTGATAGTCTGAAAAAAATATTCTCCTGGCGATCTATTGCAGGACGAGTGTTTGGTCGTATTGGCACTACAATTAGTGTATCCGATTGGATACATATTGTTCTCATATTGCACGCACTCGGTACGGATGATGTTGAAGTACTTGATTTAAAGAGTGCGACTAGCGATGTAGTACGGGCTGATGGTGTGATGGTCAGGATGCTTGATCCTCAAAAAGTGGACTTTATTTTAGAAAATTCACTTCACGACGCAAAAATTCGCAGTGAGAACAAAACTGTAACCATTATAAATACTACAGCCATTGTTGGAATAGGTTCAAGTATTGCGCGGATAATCAGTCGCTTCGGAATACAGGTCGTTTCTGTGGGCAATGAATCTTTAAAGATCGTAGAGTGTGAACTTGAGACGGATAAAAGCACAAAGCTCACAAAGACGTATCAATTTTTAAAATCTTACCTCGGGTGCGAAGAAAAACTATTAAGAGGGGAGGAGAGCGGGGTCTCTGATATTACGCTTCGTATCGGCTCATCCCAATCGGAGTAATAATTATTCCGTAGCTTCTTCTTGATTATTGTCGGTCTCTGTCCCAACTTCTTTTTCTCCATCAAGTCGTGCGTAGGGGATATAGATACCTGTTGACGCAAATGATGGTTGATGAGTAAAACGTTTGCCTCGTACAAGTTCACGAATAAAAAGAACGAGTGAATTTTTCTTGACGGACTTTATGTGTACGCCATAGGTATTCCCACCGCCGATAAATTTAATAAGACGAAATGCGATGTCGTCAGGCAGTGCGCCCAGATAGATGTCATTGGAGGTTCGAACTTCGACTGCATGTTTTTTTGTTTTGAGAACGACTTCTTCTCCCGGACATGCACAGGCGAGTGCTTGTAGAGGTGCTGTATTGACGCATTCAACAATTTTGGTTTTCCCCGGCTCCTCCAAAAACATCATTGGCGAGCGTTGGGAGAGAGGTAATTTCTTAAGATCTTTTTGACGAACAAGAGAAAGCTTTTTGACATTCTTTATAGCGATTTGATTGTATTCATCAAGTTTAATGACTTTTTGAAAAGTTTTTTTGGCGGTCAAAATTTGTCCAAGCTGTAAATACGCAAATCCTAAGCGATTGAGCGTATTGATATTATCGATGTTTTTTTTAAGTAGGGAAGTGTTTATGCGTATGGCTTGATCCCAAAGTTGGGCAAGTGCTGCGTTTATTGCGTCTTGTTCTGTGTATGTTGGAGTCGTCATTTTATGCCTACACATGTTACCGTGTATGAAGGAAAAGTGTATAGGAATCCCACGAAAAGTCAATGGGGAGAACTCTCGATTTTAAAAAATGATGGTATAATAGTGTAGACATGAAAAAAATTATTCTTAGTTTTCGTAAACGATGGAAACGTTGGGATCGGAATATGGTGCTTTCAAAGCGCCAGCAGTTTGTTGGCATCACCGTTGTCTTGACGTTTTTTATGATGCTTACTCAACTTGTGCCTTCGGATTTTCGTTATTTGTTGGTCGTAATTATGGCATTGGTGACGTATGCTCTGACGGCCTTTGCACTGCGGGATGATTTGAAAGGCGCTGAGTGGATATCACTTTTGACTTTACCAACATTATTTACTGCGGCTGTTGCGTTATTTTATTTTTTGCTCCCCAGCCGATGGTTGACCAGAATACCGATTGTGGGACTATATGCGATTGGTTTGTACGCTCTCCTTCTTACGGAAAATATTTATAACGTGGCGGCCACACGTACGATTGCACTTCTTCGCGCGGCACACTCAGTGGGATTTTTGCTCACACTTTCCACGTTTTTTCTTCTGGTTCAGACATTATACGCATTTCGTTTTCATCCAATCATAAATGCTTTTGGTATTGTATTTATCGCATATCCTTTGACACTTCAAATATTATGGGCGATGGAATTAACGCCAAAAATAGGGGACAAGGTGAAACATTTATCTTTCGTTATTACCGTTGTATTAATTGAGATGTCTTGGATTATTTCTCTGTGGCCAACGCAATCGACATTACGTGGTTTATTTTTAACCACGTGTTTTTATGGATTAACTGGAATGGGGCAGCAGTACTTGGGTGATCGGTTATATAAACGAATGGTTTGGGAGTTTTTTAGTGTGGTTTTTATTGTGTTTTGTATAGTACTTCTTGGGACAAATTGGTATAATAATCCGTAAAAGAAATTTCTAATTTTTAATTACGAAGTGAGAAAGGGGGAGTAGGGAAGATGAACACACTGGAGGGCAGGTATAGTTTGATATAGTTAAGTCTTCTAAATTATAGGCCTATAGCGATCCGCCTCGCTGGCAAGGCGGGTGTGGATAATTAATTTCACGGTGTAGCAAGGTTATTTTCACAGTCCTATTTAGCTTCATACTTCGCTGCCTTACTCACCTGAGTACATGATGTGTGCGTATTTGTTATAGTTTAGATTGTTAATACGCTCTATACTGCGTTACTCTATCATAGAGCATCGTCTGGATTAGCCTCAAAAGCATTATTTTAGCGCGTCAATACGCGCTAAAATATACCCGAACAAACTTTCCTCGCACTATAACGCATCAGACTGCTTGTTTTTTGCTAAGTCTCTTTATCAAATAGCCTTGAGTTTCATTATGCGGAGCGTACTACTGCTCCATATTACGACGTGTCTGCTGTTTATCTTTAATGTGATGTAGCCTCAAAAATATCAATATAGCGCGTATTAATAAGCTAAATTGACCAGAGCATAAATAACCCGAAAGACCTCTCTGTGTCATGCGACTCATTCTGTCACGTACATACAAAACCATGCGTACGTCAACTTGTCACACTCCATAACGTGTTTGAGGCAACTTTTCGAGAGTATCCTCGAGTTACTCTCCCTTTCAAGACATACAAGAGATAAAAGGTGCGTCTTTTCAGGGTTATCAGTCACGGTGTAAATTGTCATAAAAGTGTGTTAGGGAACATATTTACTATATGACGCACAATAATACTTTTACGACATGTACCATGGTCGCAAAAGTAAGCGTGCCTTGTTGCGACGTCTCTAGAGCCGTCGCAAAATGCACTTTAATGCAAAGATTAAATTATTATGTGGTTATTAAATCGCCTGTTTATTTCTTTTGACCTGTTTTTTTTTGTTTTATGTCCTTTTCAATATTATGGCGATTTTTTTTGTCGAATTTTCTTCGGATTATTTAGAGGCTGTACTTGAGGATGACTACTTGTGCGTTGAGCGAATATTGATGGCGTCCTAGGTCATTACAGAGGTTTAAAATTAGCCTCAATTTTGATGGAACTTGTACGTATCAAAAACCTTTGTTTTTGATGGATGACAACCGGCATTTGTTTCTATAAGCGATATGGTTTTTGCACTAAAATTTCCGATTGGTTTATTGTTCATTTTTTTGATGAAATCAAACCATTTCTTGTCAGGAATTTTTGTATAGCGACAGATAGTAATATTGGCAAAAATGATTTCATCACTAAAATACGATTTGTTATCAGCGCAGTCATTGAGTATAAGTTCTGATCGTAATTGTCGGACAAGCTGGTTAAATTCTTTTGTGACTAAGGCAATGACGGCTAAACTTGTGGGCATATTCAAGAGTCCTGCCAACTCAAAATGTTGTGCGCCGTAGTGTGGCACAATTGTTGAAAATACAGTTTTGGCACGTTCTATCGTGTCATTATCATATGACGGCGGGCTTGCAATTACACGAACATTTTGTACCGTAAGGTGTAGTCCATTGATTGGAAAATAATACTGATCAGGGTTTAATAATTGGAGAGGTTTGATAAGTTGTGTGTCAATAATCGTAGCAAGATCGTTTGGCAAAAATGAAACTGCCGCAAGGCACAGTTGGTTATCATTTGTATAGTCTTTTTGCATTGAAACGATCTGTGAGGCTGAGGAATTGGTTTGAAACTCCAACTCCATTTGGCGTATTAGGTCAAGCTGTTTAGTTTGAAATGGCGTCATAGATGTATTTTAACATATTGACAAATTCGTTGATGTCGCACATTCTTAGGATATGAACCTAGAAACTCTTCTCAAAGAATTTTTGGAATATCTTGAAATTGAGCGCAATGTTTCGTATTTAACAATTCGAAATTATAAACATTATTTAGAGCGGTTTTTGGCTTTTTTGGGAAGTCCGATTTTAGGTGACTCCTCTACCCCATCCGTGTCCCGCGAAGCGGGATCCGACTCCGCCGGAAAAATTTTAAAACCATCTGACATTACGGCCGAATCAATTCGTCAATATCGATTATTTTTATCACGATTTACCGATGCGCATCAGATGACCTTAAAGCGAGTCACACAAAATTATCACCTGATTGCGCTTCGTAGCTTTTTAAAGTATTTAAATAAACGGGATATCGCCGTCATTTCTCCTGATAAAATTGAATTGCCAAAGGCGGAGAGTCATTCCATAAAATTTTTGGATCATGATCAGGTGATAAGACTTTTAAATCAGCCGGAGATTTCAAAGACTGAAGGGCTTCGAGATAAAGCAATTCTTGAAACGTTATTTTCAACAGGACTTCGTGTGTCGGAATTAGTATCGTTAAATCGTGAGCAAGTAAATTTGGAGCGAAGAGAATTTGGCGTGGTTGGCAAAGGAAGACGAGTGCGGATAGTCTTTTTATCTGACTCATCCGTTATATGGATACAGCGATACTTAGCAACTCGTGAGGATCAGCTTGCTCCGCTTTTTATCCGCTATAGTGGTAAAAAACCAGATGAACACGACACGACAGGATCATCGATCCGATTGACGGCTCGAAGTATCCAACGTTTGGTCGATAAGTATGCCAAAAAAGCAAGGCTTCCCATAAAAATTACCCCGCATGGATTGCGTCACAGTTTCGCGACTGATCTTTTAGGAAATGGCGCTGACCTTCGCGCTATCCAAGAATTATTAGGACACAAAAATGTTTCGACTACCCAAATTTATACCCACGTTACTAATCCGCAACTTCGCGCAATTCATGATAAGTTTCATAGTAAGGGAGATTAATGAAAATATTTGACGAAGTTATCATTTTTTGATTTTACAAAAACAACATGTCTTCCTTGATTAAGCCATGCAGGAAATATAGGTCCTTTTGTGTGATTTCTTCTATTACGTCGGACATGCCACAGAGCGAGAGCGGCATCCGGATATAATAATTTTGGTATGTCGTCTAATCGAGTCATGTACACATGATCAGGGTATGAAATTTTTGGTGTAAGTCCTAAGAATATCGGCACCAAGATGTTTGTCATTATTGGCTTAGTGCTTGTTAAATCATATTGCTCTATTTCCGCTATTCCTAGACAAGTCATAGTATGTAGGTGATGGCTTATATCAACCTTTGCTTCTTCTGTTACTTCGCGACTGAGTGTAGGAAACGTTGTGGCTGGGTCAAGTAAATTGAGTCCTTCAATAGCATTAAATTCTTTTAATTTTATATGTCCGCCGAACAAACCAAATCGACCTTTGTGTGGCAAAAGAGGAATATTGCCATCCGCATCTATAAGTAATACTCGTGGAACAATCGTCCATCTGTTTTTGGCGTGAGCAGATGGCACAAAAAAATCAGTATCACGTTCAGATTTTGACATAACGCATGCGATTATATCAATAAATATGATACGATGCGATACAACAGTATTTTATTTATTTTTCATGAACATTACCGTTTTATACAATAAGCCCACAGCGCGGTTTACCAAAAATGCGGAGTTTATGCAGGCAGAGGAAGATACCGAGGAATCGGCCCGAGAAGTGGCGGATGCTCTCAAAGAAAAGGGAGCTAAGCCTACATTGGTCGCTTTAACAGAAAATACCATTGAATCAGTTATTTCTTCCTTACCTTTTGATTTGATATTTAATCTTATCGAATGGACCGGTGTAGATACGCCGTATGCTATAAAAACATATGATGCGATGAACGCTCGCGGATTTTACTACACAGGGGCTACTCTAGAGACATATTTGTTATCGTGTGATAAGTCGATGATGAAAAAGCACTTAGACGAAGCTTCCCTGCCTACTGCGCGTTGGCAATTATTTTTAAGCGGCAATGAACACGTACGAACAGATTTTCATTATCCCTTGATTGTAAAAGTAAGCAGCGAACATTCAAGCGTCGGATTGTCAAAAGAAGCGATCGTAAACGACGCAAAAAATTTAATAATTATTGTGAAAAAAAGACTTGCTGAATACCAGCAACCTGTGTACGCAGAAGAGTTTTTGACAGGGAGAGAATTTCAGGTGACACTTCTCGAACGATCAACTGGATTGACTGTTCTGCCCATATCCGAAGTGCGCTACACCAATGACACGGATGTACCGTTTTTGACGTATAAAAGTCGTTGGGATGCAAGTCATGCTGATTATCAAAATTCTGACGTGATTTTAGCTAAACTTACCAGAGAGCTTAAAGAAAAAATTGAAGAAATGAGTACTTCTGCATTTACACATTTTGGGTATCGAGATTATGCACGATTTGATATCCGTTGTAAAAACCAAGAACCTCTGTTTTTGGAAATAAATTCAAATCCGGGGCTTAGCGATGACCCAGAGTATGGCATGACGGTATCGTATAAAAAAGCTGGCATGACGTTTGCTGATTTTGTGTGGGAAATAGTCGAGTCAGCTCTTAGACGGCATCAAAAGGCGTGAAGACGTGCGCTGTGCTGATGCGAAATTTCGGCAATGCATCTTTTGTTTTTGCGATAATTAAGAGAAGCTGCGGCTGCCAACTTTTGATAAGCCGAAATTTTTTTCCTCTTTTGTGAAGTTTTCGTCTTTTGAAATCATAGTCAAACCAGCGTGTGCGAAAGTCGGTCCAGTTGTAGGACTTGCGTTTTCCGGATGCACTATCCAAAAGCACGATGCGGCTTTTGGCTGATAAATAGGATGCGACCACTGCCCAATGTCCGGATTCTATATGTGGCTCATCTTTTTCATTGAGATCGTAAAGATACGATACCAGTGTGGCGCGTGGTGAAGATGGTGGATACTTTAGACTGCTTTGTAAATGACGAAGCGTTGCATTTTCGACAGCCATTACTGAAAGACCTAATTTCGTAACGGCACTAATCATGTTTTTGGTCGATGTCCCATTTCTTGAAGTTTTGCAAAGCTCTACAAGAGATGAAAGTGATTTGCGAATGCCCAGGACATTGAGTGCATGTTTTATCGACGCTGGGCCACACGTCGTATCATCGGGTTGCATGATTGGTTTTACGTGTTTTCTTCCCATAGTAATTCATCAATAAATATCATTATGAAAAAAGGAGTCTCGCGGAGCGAGATCCTGCTCCGCAGGATACTAGAACAATAATTCTACTCCCACAAGAAAGACTAAACAAGACCTATAGTTTTGTACGAGGCTGGTTAACGCAATTGGTAGCTTAGGCTTACCTGTATGATTATTTCGTTTGATCCGGGTTCTATGGTGGAGGGGACAGCTTGATCTCCACCTGCCTCCATGGCTGTTTTGGCATACATCATGCGTGGAATCGGTCCATCATTATTTACTCCTTCAGAGTAATTGACGATAGTGCCTAAGGTAAATCCTACAGTTTTTGCTGCGAGTTCAGCTTTCTTTTTGGCATCTGCGACGGCAAGCACGCGCGCTTCGTTTTCGAGCGTGTCGCGATCATCGACATCAAAAGAAATACCATTGACTTGATTTGCACCATTTGAAGTAGATGCGTCTATGACATCATTTGCTTTATCCATATCCCGAACTTTTATGGTGAGCGATGAATTCGCATCATAGCCTATGATCCGTTGAACGCTTGTTTGGTAATCGTATCGTGGATTAATAGAGTAGTTTTCTGTTTCGATATCTTTGGCATCAACGCCGAGTTGTTTTACCGCTTTAGAAATTGCATCCATTTTTGTATTGAGATCTTTTTGGGCAAGCTTTACAGTCGGACCTTGGGAAGTAACACCGACGGATACAACGGCCATATCTGGAGTGACTGTCACTTTTCCTTCACCGGTTACGGTAAAGAAGTCTGATTTTTCTGTGGTGATACTGCTGACGCTAAACGGTATTGGACCGACGAGTTTTACAAATGCAAAAAGCGAGAGAAAGAAAATAATGACAGCTCCCCCTGCTGATAGTTTCATAGTGTAATCCTCCTTTAGAGTCGCTTGTCAAAACTATTGTTTTGGAGTAGCGAATCTTAAGCCCGCCGAAGCTTTATGCGAAGGTGGGCATGCATAAATCATACACGCTTTTATAAGATTTTGCATGAGGCAGGCGACATTTACTGGTCCTATTCCTTTTGGTGTTGGCGTATAGTATGAAGCTTTGCTTTCAATATCGGTTTCGTCGTAATCTCCGTGGAGTTTGCCTAACTCATCTCGCCAAATGCCGACGCTTATAAGAATCACTCCTTGTGTTATGTTTTCACTTGTAATAACTTTTTCTTTTCCAACGCAGCTTATGATGATGTCTGCGGATTTTATGATTTGCTCGGGGTTTGGTGTTTGGGAGTGGATGATTGTTGGGGTGAATCCCAGCTTCATTAGGTGATCAGCAATGGGTTTTCCCGCTGTCTCCCCTCTTCCAATAACAACACATTTAGCATTTAGCACCTGCCCGTCCGGCAGGCGGGTTTGGCATTTGGCATTTTGAAGTATTTCTTCAACAGCTATGGCAACAGGTACAGAAAACGGTGAGTTTGGTAAAAACCCATCTACGTCTTTATTTATATTCATTTTCTCATATATTAATATATGAGAAAAATTGTCAGGCACTGGTCTTTGAATGATGAATCCATGAATATTCGGATCATTATTATATTGCGTAATAATTTGTTGAAGATCTCTTTTTATGATGTCTGATGACAGGTGACTGAAGACTACACGTGCTCCTATAAAATCTGCCGCTTTTTGTTTTTGTTTAATGTATGCTAACGACGCAGGATCGTCGCCTACAAGGATTACTGCAAGAGTGGGCGTAATGTTACGCGCCTTTAAAACAAAAACGTCCTTTGATAATTTTGCAAGGATTTGATCAGCGATAGCTTTACCGTCTATGAGCATATGGCAATAGTATAGCATTGACATGTATCATTGATAATGTGTTTAATGGATGTAAGGAGAATAAATATATGAATCCAAAGTCATTTACTGCAAGTCTTATCGCAATGATTTTAGTTGGCCTTCTTTTTGTCGTTGGTGTGAGTTTTTTATTGCCATGGAATATGATTTCGTGGGGAAAGATTGGTGTGCAGCCCATACACAGCGTGACGGTCGTTGGAGAAGCTAAGTCTCAGCAAAAAACTCAAATTGCTATGTTTAGTGCTGGGGTGAATGCATATGGCGATGACAAGCAAGTGGCAGTAAACGACGTGAACAAAAAAGTTGATGCGATTATTACAGCTGTCAAAGAGTTTGGGGTAAAAGCTGAGGATATAAAGACGCAGAGTCTTAATATTTATCAAAATCAAGAGCAATACTATGAAGAGGGGCGGCAAAAAACTCGACCCGGCCAGTGGAATGTGAGTAACACCATAGAGGTAAAACTTTTGGATGTTGATCGTGCATCATCCCTTGCAAGTGTCTTTACTAAAAGCGGAGCGACAAATGTCAATGGACAGTCTAAACTAATCGAATAATGATACCGTAATCGGTTGTCTCCAGATTAC
>CAYIXE010000012.1:0-23056 GCA_964367095.1 uncultured Gammaproteobacteria bacterium
GTTCAATTATTTACTAAAAAGACAGGGAAAACCAACACGAAACGTCACTTAACTCAGCAGTGTTGTATACTTGCTCCCATGTCCGACTTGTCGGGGCGGCGCGCAGCGCCGCCCATGGTTCGCGCGCGTCACCGCGCGCTATCCGATGAGAGAACGTGAGGCAGGCCGAAGATAGAACACAAGCCACACCTTTTTTGAACACAGAAGACACCCCGTGCGAACACACAGAAAAAATATCCCGCAAGAGCGGGTTGCCCAAACGCGATAAAAGCATGGGTGCTGTGGTTTGACCCTGTTTGTATCTCTTGAAAATCCTGTTAGTAGCGATATAGTGAATGTGGACGCAAACTTTTCCTTACGGCTTTTTAGTGGCCGTCTTGGGCAGATCCGTAAGGGTTTGCGTCCACCAGGGCGGCCATTATTGATATGAATAACGTAGTCAATCTCTCGCACCCATTCTTTCTGTATGCGCGCAAGTCCACGGATGTGGAGGATATGCAGGTGCAATCTATTGAATCTCAACTTACAGAACTCCGAGAGTATGCCGCTCGCGAGAACATATCGATAGTGGAGGAATTGGTGGAAAAACAGTCTGCGAAGATTCCGGGACGTCCCATATTTAACGATATGATCACCCGTATTGAAAAAGGCGAAGCGAGCGGCATAGTCAGTTGGCACCCGGATCGACTTGCGCGCAACAGCGTGGACGGCGGACGACTTATTTATCTTGTAGACACGGGAAAAATCAAGTCTCTCAAGTTCCCTCAATTCTGGTTTGAGTCCACGCCGCAAGGCAAGTTTATGTTGACAATCGCATTTGGGCAATCAAAGTATTTCGTGGACTCGCTGTCGGAAAATACGAAACGCGGTCTTCGCCAAAAAGTACGATTAGGGATTATGCCGGGTGTCGCACCGGCTGGATATCTCAACGATCCGCGCACCAAAACCATCGTCATTGATCGCAGGAAAGCGCCTGTTGTTAAAGAAGCTTTCGAAATGTTTGCCACCGGCACCTTTCGGATCATGGATATTGCCGACTTTTTGGCGAAGCATGGGATACTCAGCCGAAACGGCAGAGTGTGGAAACAACACCGCGTTTCGTACCTTATTCTCACCAATCCTTTTTACTACGGTCACTTTCGGTATGGTGGCGAGATCCACGAAGGAATCCACGATCCACTCATTACAAAGAAACTGTTTGACGAGGTACAAGAGGCATGGAAGAAACGAAGTACCCGGTGGCACGAAGAGAGGCCGGTCAAGCCATACTTGGGACTTTTTCGGTGTGGTGTGTGCGGTATGCGCATTACGGCTGAAATGAAAACAAAGTTCTACAAAGGCACCAACCGCACCGCCACCTATCTCTACTACCGCTGTACGAAAAAGTCCAAGATCATGAAGTGTCATGATCAATTCATTCGTCAGGAAGAGCTTGACCGACAACTCTCAACCATGCTGCAAACAGTTTCTTTGCCCAAGGAGTGGGCAGCAAAGATGCTAGACAAATTAAAAGTTGACGGAGCAGATGCTGCCCACTCCTCTCTTTCGTTTGTCGCAGAGAAACAGGCGTTCATCCGTACCATCACAGAGAAACTCCAGCGCCTGTTGGATACCTACCTCGATCAAGATATTGACCGTGATGACTACCGTACCCGCAAGGCAAACCTGCTCTCCGAGAAGAAGACGCTGGAGGAGTCTGTTGCTCATCTGCGACAAACGAATACTGCGTGGCTCGAACCTATGAGGAATTGGATACAAGAAGCGTCACAGGTAGATGAAATCGCACGGGGTGGGGATCAAAACGCAAAAAAGGTGTTGGCTCAAAACATCTTCGGCTCGAACCTCACACTCTCTCATCGGATAGCGCGCGGTGACGCGCGCGAACCATGGGCGGCGCTGCGCGCCGCCCCGACAAGTCGGCAAATGGAGCGGATGAAGGGAATCGAACCCTCGTCTCAACCTTGGGAAGGTCGCATTCTACCATTGAACCACACCCGCAACTTATGCCACAACAATATATCTCATATTACCATGAGATTATTGGTCTGACTATCAGTTCCTTTCAAAAAAGCTTATGGCAATTGCAGTACGTTTCCGGCATGGATGACGTTGGCATCGTCAAGCTTATTAAGGCTCGCGATTTCGGTCCATCTGTACCCAGTTCCGTACGTCTTTACTGAAATACTCCAGAGTGTGTCGCCTTTGGCTACTGTGTATTTATTGTTTTCCGGCTTTTTGACTTCGATCGCTGATGATGATGTCTGGCCTACTGGCATACGCTTTTCGACTTTTGGAATAGTAAGCGTTTGTCCGACTTCTAGAGCGTCAGCATTGGAAAGTTTATTGACCTCTGCGATATCCACCCAGTTGTACCCGCTTTGAAAATACGTATCAGAAATTTTCCACAATGACTCACCTTCTACGACAGTATGAGTCGTAGGGAGTGATGATTGCTCTTTTTTCACTTCTTCTTGTTTTTTGACTTCAGAAGCTGTTTGAACACCCTTGTTTTTGACGTAATTAACCACAAGTATTGTGGTGACTACGACGACAGCGATGCCTAAAAATAGGGAGACCATACTATCTGAATTTTTGAGATATTTTTTGATTTGTTCGTTCATGTTCCTCCTTTCTAGGCAGAAGTAGAGTTTGGGGGGCAGAGCTCTGTTCTTATTATCCGCATATTATCATTCGGTTCACTCATATGCAACGCTTTGCGGGGCATTGTGCATAGGTTTACTATTCGTAGCGTAGGGGAAACCAACGTCTCTCCTTCGCGAGTTCTTCGGGCCGTGCCCGCCGTAGCTCGCTTTGGCGAGCGAAGGCGGGACCGAGCGGACTCGAACCGCCGACCTCCTCCTTGACAGGGAGGCGCTCTAACCAGGCTGAGCTACGATCCCATGTGAACAATGTTGATTATAAAATATAATTGAGCTCATAACAATGGTGTGTTAGCATAAATGTAATTACACTATGACAAATCAAGAACTAGCACTGCTTCTCAGGAAAGTATCTGCAGCATACCAGATATTGGGAGAAAATAGATTTCGTATCATAGCCTATGACAAGGCGGCAGATAGTATCGAGCATCTTACCACGGATATTAAAGACTATTGGATTGCCGGAACACTGGGTGAGATAGCAGGAGTTGGCAAGACCATCGCTGAGCATATAGATGAAATTTTAAAAACTGGGAAAAATAAACATTGGGAGTCTGTCTTTGCAAAAATCCCAGAGGCAGTATTCCCATTATTATTAATTCCCGGCATAGGACCCAAAAAAGCGTATGCGTTGATCACGATTCTTAGGTTACAAAATGAGAAATCAGCAGTTATCGATCTTGAAAAGGCAGCCAAAGCGGGAAAGATTGAAGCTCTTGATGGATTTGGTAAACGATCGCAAGATGTCATTCTTGAAGCCATAAACGCGTTTAAGAAGGGTCAGATTAAGGAAAACCGTATGCCGTTGCCATACGCAGACGTTGTGGCGACAGAAGTCATCAACTATGTATCCAGAGGTGGCGGGTGCGACAAGATCGATGTACTCGGAAGTCTTCGGCGTAAAGTGGCAACCATTGGTGATATCGATATAGCTGTAGCGACGAATGTTACAGATAAGGTTATTGACCGATTTATTTCATTTCCTCATCAAAAACTCATTGAAAAGGGTCCAAGCGGGGCGACACTTCTTCTTGCCAACGGAAAACAAGTCGATATGCGCGTGCAGACGCCAAATGCGTACGGCGCTATGATCCAGTACTTTACAGGCTCTAAACAACACAACATTGCACTTCGGGAGTATGCGTTGACAAAGGGCTTGTCACTTTCAGAACATGGTATTAAAGACCTAAAGACCGGTAAAGTTCGTGTTTTTGCGACTGAAGAACAGTTTTATCACCATCTTGGAATAGACTACGTAGAACCTGAATTACGTGAGGGTCGCGATGAAATTACTATGGCTAAAGAGCATTCGTTGCCAACACTTATTGAAAGCGGGCAAATACTTGGAGATCTTCATATCCATAGCAGTTATGACCTACATTCATCGCATGACGTGGGAGTAAGTAGTATGAAGGAGATTTTAGAAACTGCTGATGCATTGGGCTATGAGTACGTCGGATTTTCTGATCATAATCCGTCTGTATCAAATCTTTCGGGTAGTGAAATTACCCAGATTATGAAAAAGCGAAAAAAGTATTATGAACAACAATACTACTCGTATACTACAGGTGTTCGTAAGGGCAAAAAAGCTACGTCATTGTTTGTTATGTGTGAAGTGGACATAAAACCAGATGGTTCTTTAGCATTACCAGAAGACGCGTTTGAGTTTGTCGATGCAGTTATAGTATCGCTTCATTCTGTCTTTACTCAACCCCGTAAACAAGTGACAGATAGAATTATCAAAGCACTGACAAGTAATTCGAAGGTGCGGATATTCGGACATCCGACTGGAAGATTATTAGGAAGTCGAGAAGGAGTGGATGCGGATTGGAAAGAGGTGTTTGCTGTCGTGAAGGAAAAAAATATTGCATTGGAAATAAATTCTTTTCCTGAACGCTTGGATTTGCCTGATGGGTTAGTGGCAGTTGCCAAGAAAATGAGGGTGAAGTTTTGTATAAATACTGATGCGCATAATAAAGAGCATATGAATCTGATGCGCTATGGCGTGTCCGTCGCTCGGCGCGGCGGATTAGGTGAAGAAGATGTGGTGAATACATACCCCTATGCAAAATTTGTACAATGGTTGTACAATAAGAAATAGAAAAACATTTATTATGAGGAGGAAGATATGAATCCAATATATCTAGCAGGTGGCGCAGTAGCATTATTTGTAGTATATGTGTGGTCTCTGTATAACGGTTTAATTCGAGAATCGACGGATATCGATGAAGCATGGGGACAAATTCAGGTGCAGTTAAAACGAAGAGCTGATCTCATCCCAAATTTGGTGGAGTCGGTGAAAGGGTATGCAAAGCATGAAAAAGGTGTATTTACGGAGGTGACCAAAGCAAGAACCGCGGTGATGAATGCAGAGACGCCAGCTGCAGCTGCAAAAGCTGATAATATGCTGACCGGTGCTTTGAAGAGCTTGTTTGCGGTGGCAGAGGCGTATCCTAAATTGGAAGCGAATCAAAATTTCATGCAGCTTCAAAAAGAACTCTCTGATACAGAAGACAAGGTGGCGTATTCAAGACAGTATTACAATGCACAGCTTTTGGAGTACAATTTGAAGGTAAAAACCTTCCCAAACAATATGTTTGTCGGGATGTTTGGATTCACGTCCCGCGAGTTTTTTAAAGCAGGAGAGAATGAGCAAAATAAAGTAGATGTGAAGTTTTCTTAAATGACCATTTCTTCTCAAATTCGTTCAAATATAGCGAAAACATATTTGTTGATGTCGGTTTTTATCGGCCTTGTGATTGCTATTGGCTATGTATTGGGGTATGCATTAGGGTACGGATCGGATTTTGTGTGGATAGCAACCCTTTTTGCTGTTATTTCTTCTTTTTCAAGCTACTGGTGGGGAGATAAGCTGGTTCTTGCTATGTCCGGAGCAAGACCGGCCGACAGAAAAAAAGATTTTGATTTTTTTACGGTGGCCGAAAATCTTTCCATTGCAGCTGGAATGCCAAAACCAAAGCTCTATATTATTGAAGATACTGCTATGAACGCGTTTGCGACAGGCAGGGATCCTGAACATGCAGTGGTGTGTGCAACGACGGGTCTTCTTACCAAACTTGAAAGGCGTGAATTAGAAGGTGTTATCGCTCACGAATTATCCCATGTCAAAAATTACGACACGAGACTGTTGGCAGTCGTATCAGTGCTAGCTGGCACCGTCGTATTTTTATCAGATATGTTTATGCGGAATCTGTGGTGGGGAGGGAGAAGAAGTAGAGATGATAATAATAATAGTGGTGGGATTATTTTAGTTATTGGTATAGTGTTGGCCATCCTTACCCCGATATTTGCAACCCTTATGCAAATGGCACTTTCGCGAAGACGGGAATTTCTCGCAGATGCATCAGGCGCTGATCTTACGCGCTATCCTGAAGGGTTAGCACGCGCACTGGCAAAATTAACAAATGACAAAGAAGTATTGGAAGCAGCCACAAACGCGACGGCGCATCTTTATATCACCAATCCATTTAAAGGCAAATCATACAGTGCCTGGTTTTCAAATATGTTTAACACCCATCCTCCGATAGAAGAACGCATCAAACGACTTCGCGCCATGTAATTGACATGTGGTGATAGAATACTCCCAAATGAAAGCAGAGCAACTTGCTTTATCTGAATTACGAATTCCCGAAGCTGGCCCAGTTGCAGTCGTGCTATTTCTTAAAGATGCAGAAACAAAAAATCCTAAAGTGCTTGTCGCCAAACGTCCAAATGGGCAAGTTACATTTCCTGGAGGTAAATTGAAGCCTAGAGAATATAAAAAAACTGCACGAGGAGCATTGAGAGAAATGAGAGAAGAAACTGGTATATCCATATACGATGAGGAATCACTTATAGAATCACACTTAAGTCCCATGAGAGTTGCTGTAGATGGAGTAGAGAGAAACATACACTTCTTCTATGCGTTTAGTGATGAAGCTGCTCCCTCTGATAGACCCCGGCGTTTAGAGCCGACAAAAAATGGCCCATGGAAATATATCCCTATTCGACGATTGCCATACTTTGTAGCATCAGGACAGATGCACAAGTTTGCGGTGAGTACTGATATGGATGTTATTGCAATGGAGGCACGTGAACTTGCTCTTGAGCCCAGACAGATGCGTAGAAATGCACTAACATTTAAAGATCTAGCCAAAAGAGGTTTAATAGTTGCATACCCTCAAGAATATGGCTTTCTTGCATACATACACGACCGAGACGAAGCAAGATATGCTGCATCACTTAGGCAATAAGTTGTCAGCGTATGGTAAGTGCGCGATAATACTAGTATGTCTTTTCTGGATCGCGTGGTTATTACTAATGCTAAAACGGTCTCGCAAACAAGTACTGGTCTTGGGATAGGTGCGGGAGAGACGTGGCCTGGGGAGCTCGCACTCAAACTTCGCCCACAGATAGCTTCATATTTTGGAAAACAGTTTACCAAAGGCATCATATTAGTGGTTGGTACGAACGGAAAAACGACCACCACGTTGATAATTAAGAAAATATTGGAGGCTAACGACAATCGAGTGGTTCACAACGCGACGGGTGCTAATTTGTTAAACGGTATTGTTTCTTCATGCATCAGGCAGACGGACTGGAAAGGGAATGTAAATGCTGACTACGGCTTGTTTGAAGTAGATGAAAATTCATTGCCAATAGTTCTCAAATACATTACACCAGTTCGTATTGTTATTCTTAATCTGTTTCGTGATCAGCTTGATCGGTATGGTGAGGTGGATGTGATTATAGAAAAGTGGACAAAGGTATTAAAGGACTTGCCTATTCAAACGGAAATTATTTTAAACAGTGATGATCCGGCTGTCGCATATTTTGGCCACTTGTTTGGTTCTCGTGTCACGTATTTTGGGTTGAATGATACAAAAGAATATTTAAAAATAGCAGAGCATGCGACAGATTCGACGTTTTGCCCACAGTGTGGAGCACGACTGTTGTACGAAGGCATTTACTACTCGCATATCGGCGTTTGGTGCTGTGAAAAATGTAATTTGAAACGACCGATCCCAGACGTATATACATTTCCCAAAGTTCTTGATGGGCTGTATAACCAATACAATACACTAGCCGCTGTTGCTCTCGCGAAATCATTAAAAATTAGTGAATCACGCATTAAAAAAGCATTAACTTCATTTGTCCCTGCATTTGGGAGACAGGAAGAGATAAAAATTAACGGCAAGTCAGTCAAACTTTTTCTTTCCAAAAACCCTGCAGGATTTAATGCCTCGCTACGTACCGTAAATGAGATGGGCGCGAAGCATATTTTTCTTGTTCTTAACGATCGCATACCAGATGGCACGGATGTGAGCTGGATATGGGATGTGGATTTTGAAGTGTTAAAAAAGATTGATTGCGTATATGTGGCTGGTGACAGGGTGTATGACTTGGCTCTTCGATTACAATATGCAGACTGTAACCCACAAGTCGAACCCGATTTAGAAATTGGCGTTCGTCGAGCTATAAATGCCATTCCTTCAGATCAAATTCTTTTTGTATTAGCGACCTACTCAGGAATGTTAGATGTTCGAAAAATTTTAACTGGTAAACGAATCGGATAGAATTCTCATATATTAATATATGAGAATAATTATAGGCTTATAAAAATATGAATAGACTAGATTTAAAAATTGCTTGGTTATATCCGGATCTTATGAGCACGTATGGCGATCGTGGGAATGTCATTGTTTTGAAGAAACGGTGTCTTTGGCGCAATATAGCAGTGCAAGTAAGGCCAGTAACGCTAGAAACGCCAGTAGAAGAACTTAAAGATTGTGATTTGATATTCATGGGTGGCGCGCAAGACCGGCAGCAAAAATTAGCTGGTGAGGATTTTCTTATAAACAAAGGCCCTGTTGTAAAACAGATGGTTGAAAATGAAGTACCAGCGCTTTTTGTCTGTGCTGCGTATCAATTTGTTGGTAATTATTACCTACCGTATCAAGGTGAAAAGATTATGGGCGCTGGTATCTTTGATTTGTACACCGAGCATCCTGGGGATCAGGGGAAACGGTTGATAGGAAATGTGGTGGCAACAATAACAAATTTACAGTTAACAGTTAACAGTTTACAAGAACATACCATTGTCGGTTTTGAGAATCATGGAGGGTATACGTATTTAGAGTCGAAAATGAAACCATTGGCAAAAATAATAAAAGGCTATGGCAACAATGGAAAGGACGGATATGAAGGGGCTGTGTATAAAAATTCGATTGGAAGTTATTTTCATGGCCCATTGCTTCCGAAAAATCCAGCTATTGCCGATTGGTTAATACAAAAAGCGTTAGAAATAAAATATAAAAAAGCAGTCGTTTTAAAAAAGCTTGACAACATGTTTGCAGAGAACGCACGCGAATATATTAGAGAATCCTTAGGTGTCTAACCACCACACACCCCTGGGGTGTGTGGTGAGGAGATGTATGATTAAATTTATCTATTTTGATGTCGGTAGCGTGATAGTGGATAACGAAGCGGCTATGCAGAGTGTCGCAAGGATGCATAATGTTACTCGCGATCAGATATTTGCAATTGTTGAGGCTAATTGGAAGGCAGGTTGTCTCGGCACGCTAAGTACGAAAGATTATTTCACACTATTTACTGAAAAGCTTGGCATCACCCACCAATCTTTTGATATGGCGGATTTTTGGAGTGATCATCAGGGATTTTTTCAAGAAACTCATGATTTTATTCATGAATTAGAAGATAACTATCGTCTTGGTATTCTTTCTAATGCAGAAATAGGAATTCTTCAAAAGCTGTTAGATAAAAAGAAAATTCCTAACGTGAAATGGGAGGTGATTGTTGAGTCAGCGCAGTATGGAGTGATTAAACCGGATCCTAAAATATATGAAATTGCAGAGTCGCTTGTTCCTGATCTTAAGCCTCACGAGCTATTATTTATAGACGATTATATTGAAATGGTGGACGCTGCAAAAAAGCGCGGCTGGCATGGAGAAGTATTTGATCCTAAAGATAAAAAGGGGTCGATAGAGCGAATTAAAAAAGTACTACTCCACACCAATAAACATGATTTTGGGGAACACTGATTTAATTTCTTCCATGAATTTTTCGGAGAGATTTGTAGAGAATTTGCTGTATTGGCCGGTACCCATTTTGGAACAAAGTTTCCGTTCGTAATCACGAATAACATCCATAATCTCTGATCCTATGGAATTATATTTGGCTTGATTTGCTGAAGGATTGATAACGTACGCGTCATGGATTGGTTTAAACGTATTAAAGAGTTCTTTATTTTCCTCAAGCATTTGTTGGACGGCAGCGCGATATTTGGTCATTACAATGAGAGTACTAAATCATCTGGAAACTTGCAATACTGACGCATTCACTTGCAGTTATAATATGAGTATAATGCCTATATGAAGGGTCCTCTACTTTCAACAAACGATATAGTAAAGATTGCCAAACTTGCCAACATTCCCATTTCAGAAGAACAATCAATGGAGCTGACTAATCAGGTGGGGGTAACGATAGAATATGTATCCAAACTTCAAGAACTGCCGACAGAAGGAGTAGTTGAAACATCGCAGGTGACAGGTTTAGAAAACGTCGTACGAGAAGATGTGATCGATACCTCGCGAATACTCACACAAGAGGAAGCGCTTACAAACGCTCTCCATACACACAACGGATTTTTCGTAGTCGATGCAGTTTTGGATGCACATGAATAAAAACTTATTGGATCTCTCCATTTTGGAGTTGTCAGAACGACTTAAAGCAAAGTCGATTTCAAGTGTTGAGCTCGTCACTGAATCATATCGACGCATGGAGGCATCAGAAGCTATTATCCACGCTGCGATTACGATACGTGAAAAAGCAGATGCATTGACGATGGCAAAAAAAGCTGATGATACACGAACGACTGATAGCCACACACTTCATGGCATTCCGTATGTAGTTAAAGACGCGTATATCACAAAAAATTTGCGTACGACCGCTGCATCAAAAATCTTAGATACGTTTGTTTCACCATACAATGCTACAGTAATAAATAAATTAGAAGCGTGCGGAGCAATTCTTATAGGAAAAATGAATATGGACGCATGGGGTCATGGTGCAAGTACCGAAAATACTGATTATCCTGTAACAAAGAACCCTTGGGATACGAGTCGCTCAGCTGGTGGATCCGGAGGAGGGCCCGCTGCTGCTATAGCCATGCGGTATGTGCCATTTGCCATAGGTGAAGATACTGGAGGATCTATCCGTTTTCCCGCTGCATGGTGTGGTATTACGGCTTTAAAAGTTACGTATGGTAGAGTGTCCCGATATGGTGCAATCGCTTATGCGTCAAGTTTAGATACTGTAGGACCGACGGCTAAAACTGCAGAAGATTGTGCCGTGGTATTGGAGGCGATAGCAGGTGCCGATCCTTTTGATGCGACGAGTTCTCCACTTCCTGTAGATGATTATGTGAAGGGCACTAAAGAGTCTATTAAAGGAAAACGGATAGCATTTCCTATTGAGTATTATAAAGAAGGGTTAGACCCAGAGATTAAAACAGCTATCATAAAAGTTCGTGAGCAATTTGTATCTTTAGGAGCGATTGTTGAAGACGTATCAATATCACTTTTAGAGTTTGGTGCTCCTGTGTATTATATCCTCGCTCCCAGTGAAACGAGTTCTAATCTCGGGCGATATGATGGGGTACGGTATGGTGGTACACGCGGGTTGTTTACTAAAGAAACGACCCGTCGCATTATGACGGGCACATACGCACTTTCTTCAGGATACTATGATGCGTATTATAAAAAGGCACAGAAAGCTAGAAGCGTGTTTATCAAAAATTATTCTTCCGTTTTATCCAAATATGATGCGATTTTATCGCCAGTGACTACATGTGGACCGACAAAATTTGGAGAATTACTTGATGATCCCGTGATGAATATGATGATGGACGTGTATAACGTTACTGTCAATATCGTCGGTGTTCCTTCGCTGGCATTGCCATGCG
Organism: uncultured Gammaproteobacteria bacterium; assembly: GCA_964367095.1. Taxonomy (GTDB): domain Bacteria; phylum Patescibacteriota; class Microgenomatia; order UBA10105; family UBA927; genus UBA927. The sequence goes on from CAYIXE010000012.1 coordinate 11,644, forward strand.
GATTTACTCAAGCGGGTTTGCCGATGGGTATGCAACTTATTGGAAATATGTATGGAGAAAAAACGTTGATTTCGTTAGGAAATGCGTATCAAGAAGCGACCGATTGGCATACAAAAATTCCTACAGGAAAAATTTATGAGTGAATACGAATTAGTCATAGGATTAGAGATTCATGTAGAGCTTAAAACCAAAAGCGGGATGTTTTGCGGATGTCCTGCTGATCACTTTGGGAAAGTTCCCAATACCCAGACGTGTCCTGTATGTTTGGGTCTTCCCGGTGCATTGCCCGTGCCGAATAAAACAGCGATTGATTGGACGATTATGCTCGGCCTTGCGCTTGGATCAGAGATAGCAGAAGTTTCTAAATTTGATCGCAAACATTATTTTTATCCTGATTTACCCAAAGGCTATCAGATTTCTCAATACGATCAGCCGCTTTGCAAAGGCGGCGTGGTGAAAACTTCCTTTGGTGATGTACGAATACATCGCGTGCATTTGGAAGAAGATACGGGTAAATTGCAGCATATATTGCTCAATGGAAAGCGCGTTACCCTCGTCGATTTTAATAGAAGCGGCACGCCGCTTATGGAGATTGTCACAGAGCCGGATATCCACAGCAGTGCGCAAGCGACAGAGTTTCTAAAAAAATTGCATCAGATAGTGCGCTTCGCGGGTATCTCGGATGCTGACATGGAAAAGGGAAGCATGCGTTTGGAGCCAAATATTTCTGTGCGCCGAAAAGGATCGAGAGAATTGCCTACGTACAAAGTAGAAGTAAAAAATATCAACTCTTTTAAGTTTGCTACTGCTGCCATTGAATATGAATTCAAACGGCATGTCGCGCTTTTGGAAGAAGGAAAAGTGCCGGTTCAAGAAACGCGTGGATGGGATGAAAGGAAAAATGAAACAGTCTCTCAACGCAATAAAGAAGGTGCTTCTGATTATCGGTATTTTCCAGAGCCGGATATCCCACCACTTCGGTTTACAAAGAAATATATTGAGGATCTTCGTGTGAAAATTCCTAAGCTTGCGGATGAGGTAAAAGAAGACATGATCAAAGCACATTCTCTCAACGAGTATAACGCCACAGTTTTAGTAGAAAATGCTCCCATGCTTTCCTTGTTTCAAGGAACTGTTTCTTTACCATCTATTAAACAAGCTAATATTTCAGGTGCGACAGTGGCAAATTGGGTTATAAATAAAGTCACAGATGTTTCTGGGACAACACCTGTTTATTTAGCAGATCAAATTATTGCACATCAAACAGTACAAACTGTAAGTGAAAGTGAGTTAAGTATCGTCATCTCAAAAGTTTTTGCTGAAAATCCAAAAGCTGTCTCGGATTATAAATCAGGCAAGGAAACAGTTATTATGTTTCTTATGGGTATGGTGAAACGGCAATTACCAAAGGTAGATGCAAATGTTATATTGGATGCGTTAAAAACTGCTCTCAAAAATGTATAAATATTGAAAACAGGATTCCCGCCTGCGCGGGAATGACAAAAGAAAACTATGTCAGATTTTATCCATCTTCATGTCCACAGCGAATTTTCACTTCTTGATGGGTTGGGGAAACTTGATTATCTTCTTTTAAAGGCCAAAGCACTTGGGATGGATGCGTTAGCTCTCACTGATCACGGATCCATGTATGGGAGCTTTAAGTTTTATCTTAAAGCAAAAGCCGCAGGAATTAAGCCAATTATAGGGGTAGAGACGTATGTCGCTCGTCGTTCGCGTCTTGATAAGGAAGGCAAAATGGATACGGATCCATATCATTTGATTCTTCTTGCTAAAAATGAAGTGGGATATAAAAACTTGTTAAAGCTTGTTACGTTTGCACATCTTGATGGATTTTATTACAAGCCACGTATCGATTGGGATTTATTAGAAAAACATCATGAAGGCCTCATTTGCCTCTCTGCGTGTTTGGCGGGTGAGGTATCACAGCATTTACTTGCTAACGAAGAAGTCAAAGCAGAAGAAGTAGCCAAACGGTACAGTGAACTTTTTGGGAAAGATCATTATTATATAGAGCTGCAAAGTCATGCAAATATCCCGGAAGTAGCAGTGGTGAATGAAAAACTTATTTTACTTGCAAGAAAATTAGGACTGCCGCTTGTTGCGACAAACGATGTGCATTATGTAAACGCTGATGATGCGGAAGCGCAAGAAATACTTCTTTGCGTGCAGACACAGCGTACGATTGTGGAAAAAAACAGGCCGCTTTCTATGCTCTCATCTCCTGATTTTTACATGCGTTCACAAGATGAAATGAAGGCGTTGTTTGAACATATTCCGGAGGCGATCGAAAACACCGTAAAGATCGCTAATATGTGTGATATCGAGCTCTCGGTCGGCAAATGGATTTTGCCGAAGTTTCCATTACCGGAAAATGAAACAGCGGAAAGTTTCCTCGAGAAGCTCATCTGGGAACGCGTGGCGCATCGATATCCGACAATGACTGATGAAATTGACAAACGCATACGGTATGAACTCGATATTATTACCAAAAAAGGATATTCTACGTATTTTCTTATCGTCTCTGACTTTGTCAATTGGGCAAAGGATCAGGGAATTGGCGTGGGACCTGGGCGCGGATCAGCCGCAGGATCCGTCATTTCATATATTTTAGGAATTACGGGTATAGATCCATTTTACTTTCGTTTGCCATTTGAACGATTTTTAAATCCGTTTCGACCAAGTCCTCCTGACATTGATCTTGATTTTGCAGATGATCGGCGCGACGAGGTGATAGCCTATGTGACGCAAAGGTATGGCGATGACAAGGTGGCCCAAATTATTACCTTTGGCACGATGGAAGCCCGAGGTGCAGTACGGGATGCAGGAAGAGCTCTCGGTATGCCGTATGCCAAGCCCGACCGTATATCCAAACTTATCCCTTTGGGTTTACAAGGATCCGGCATGACGATAGAAAAAGCGTTAGAAATGACACCAGAACTTGAAACAGCGTATAAACTTGAACCGGAGACGAAACGATTATTAGATGTCGCACGAAAACTCGAGGGAGTCGCTCGCCATGCATCAGTGCATGCGGCAGGAGTAGTAATAGCGGATAAGCCGCTCGTTTCCTACACGCCGCTTCAAAGGGAATCCAAAGGCGACAGAGTAGTCACCCAATATGATATGTATACCGTGGGAGAAGATGGTGTCGGACTTCTTAAGATGGATTTTTTGGGGCTTCGCAATTTGACAATCATGTCTCAGGCATTGAAATTCATAGAGAAATCTCGAGGAGAAGTCATAGATACCTACGCCATACCGCTTACTGATAAGAAAACGTTTCGGATGCTATCAGACGGTGAGACGACCGGCGTATTTCAGCTTGAGTCAGCCGGGATGCGACGGTATATAAAAGAATTAAAGCCGACCACGATTTTTGATCTTATGGCTATGGTGGCGTTATTTCGCCCTGGACCTATGCAGGTGATTCCTGAGTATATCAGACGAAAAAATAATCCAGAATTTGTCGTATTTCCCGATGAACGTCTTTCTGAAGTGCTCAAAAATTCATATGGACTTATTTGTTATCAAGATGACGTTCTTTTAACTGCTATCACCCTTGCTGGGTACTCTTGGGGAGATGCTGATAAGCTGCGAAAAGCAGTTGGCAAAAAAATTCCGTCAGAGATGAAAAAACAGCAGGAAAAATTTATCGATGGCTGTATGAAAAATGGAATAGCAAGAAAAAAAGCTGAGGATATCTTTCATCTTATAGAACCGTTTGCAGGGTATGGATTTAACAAGGCGCACGCGGCATGTTATGGGATGATTGCGTATCAGACGGCGTATCTTAAAGCCAATTATCCTGTCGAATATATGACCGCCGTGCTTTCCGCTGAGAGTCGAGCAAATACTGGAGACACCAGAAACGATAAAATTGCTATGATCGTTTCAGAATGTAAAAGGATGGATGTAGCAATATTGCGGCCCGATGTAAATACTTCCGATATTGAGTTTAGCGTGGAAGAAAAAAATATCAGGTTTGGCTTATCTGCGATAAAAAATGTCGGCGCTGCGGCGATGGAGAGCATTCTCGTTTCAAGATCCCATGGAGTATTTAAAGGATTGTCGGATTTCTTGAAACGCGTGGATGTCTCCAAGGTAAATAGAAAAACAATCGAGAGTCTGATAAAAGCTGGTGCTATGGATACATTTGGTGAACGTACCGCACTTCTTACGGCAGTCGACGCAATCCTTGATGTCGTACATAAAGAACGTAAAGCTACTGCTGAGGGCCAGGTAGGTTTATTTGAATCGTCTCTTGAATCTTCTCATAGTGATCAGTTGCCTGACGTTTCTCCGCTTCCCATGGCTGAGTTGTTAGCGTTTGAGAAAGAACTGTTGGGATTTTATCTTTCGGCAAATCCTTTAGAAGAAGCGCTTGCAAATCTGCCAAAAACTGCCGATGCCGTAATTGAAATAGCTGAGTTATCACAGGATTCTTTAGGACAGCGGATGCACCTTGTCGGAGCAATAGCGCAGGTTAAAAAGATTTTAACCCGTAATGGCGGAAGTGAAATGGCATTTGTGAAACTTGAAGATCTGACAGGGACAATTGAAGTAGTCGTATTTCCGAAAGTGTATGCCAAAACTGCCTCTCTTTGGGTTCGGGATGCAATTGTTGATGTATCAGGAAAACTTGATGAAAAAGAAGATCGGCTTACGATATTGTTAGATACCGCACATAGTGTCGGATCGGTCTAAAATCGTGTTGACGGACAGAATACTTTTTGAGTACAATATATATGAAGCGAAATTATAGCAAAAACGATGAGGTAGATGAGTTTGATTTTTCTATTAACGGAGACGAGTCCAAATTCAACCCTCGTAAGAGGAAACGTCAAAAATCTGTCTCTTCTCCAACGCTCTCGTACGTAGGATTTGCAAGTGATTTTGGCTTCAGCATCGCGTTGCCTTTGGGAGGATCACTCATCCTAGGTAGATATCTGGATGAGCGTTTTGGTTTCACTCCGAAAGCAACGATAGTGTCGTTGATACTAGGATTTCTTATATCAATGACTACTTTTATTCGAGCCATACGGGCTGTTATGAAAAAATAATACATATGACATTACATATATCACTTGCAGCTGAAAAGCTTGGGTCCATAGGAGGACTTCCTATAACGAACTCTTTACTCACCACGTGGGTCGTTATGCTGCTTCTCGCTCTTTTTTCTCTCAAGGCAACGTGGAATATGCGAATGATTCCGTCGGGCTTTCAGCTTTTTGCCGAGACGGTCGTTGGTGGGCTTTATGACTTTTTTTCATCGGTCGTAGGGGTGCATGTCAAGAAATTTTTCCCATTTATCGCGACACTTTTTATCTATATTCTTGTGGCAAATTGGGTGGGACTTTTGCCAGGAGTCGGGACTATCGGATTTTTTCATGATGCTTTATTCATACCTATGTTTCGAGCAGCGACAGCGGATCTTAATATGACGATTGCGTTGGCCATTGTTTCTATCATTGCAATGCAGTATTTTGGATTTAAGACGTTAGGCATGCATTACTCAGGGAGATTTATCAGTTTTAAAGATCCCATCACGTTTGCTGTGGGACTTTTGGAAATTATGTCAGATTTGTCAAAAGTATTATCGTTTGCATTCAGATTGTTTGGAAATATTTTTGCGGGAGAAGTGCTTTTGGCGGTTATAGCCTTTATTATGCCATTTATAGTCCCATTACCATTTTTGGCAATGGAGTTATTTGTTGGCATCATTCAGGCATTGGTATTCTCTATGTTAAGTGCTGCGTTTTTTAGTATGGCAGTTTCACACGAAGATGGTGAACAACACAACAGGGGGGCCGTGCCACACGGAGCCTAACTATGAAACATAGAATGACAAAGAGTAATCATTTGGATACCCCACTTCTCCCGCCAAGGGCGGGCTTCGAGGGGCGAAGGGTGGTGAGTGTACATGGATGAAGCTACAATAAAAATTATTATGTTTGGATTAACGATCGCAATAGGTGGTGCCGCACCGGCGCTTGCTATTGGAATGCTCACAAGTAAAGGACTTGAAGCAATTGGTCGAAATCCTGAAGCGGCCAATGATATCCGTACGAGTATGATCTTGGGTATCGCATTTGCCGAAGCTATCGCAATTTATGCGTTAGTCGCAGGACTCATTATTAAATTTGTATAAGTATCGAAAAACACACACGTGGATGAGAGATGAGTAGCTCTATGCTTTTATCGACGTGTGAGAAAAGTTAGTCAATGGAAAAACTAGGTATAGAACCAACATTATTAGCAGCACAGATTGTCAACTTCTTGATTATTTTAGTGCTTTTAAACAAGCTTTTGTATAAGCCTATCCTTACCATGCTTGAGAAACGTAAAAAAGAAATTGCTGATGGGGTAGCGATGTCTGAAAATATGAAGCATGAAGAAGAAAAGATGCAGGAAAAGCATGAAAAGGTGCTATCGAAGGCGCGTGAAGAAGCATTATTGATAATCGAAGACGCCAAAAAGCAGGCAAAAGACGTAGAAAAGGAGTTAGTAGCAAAGGCTCATGAAGAAGCGCTGGTCATTCTTGTGAGAGCGAAAGATGAGGCAAAAGAAGTTGCACGTCAATCAAAACTTGCAATTGCTAAGCAGGCAGTTGAGCTAGCGGTGACTATGGCCAAGCGTCTTTTGGATTCCATTATGAATGCCAAAGAGCAGCATGCGGTCATAGATTCAAAAATAAAAGATCTTGAAATTTGGGCAAGTCGTGAACACAGTTTGTAATATGAAAACGATGACAAAAGATGCACGAGGCTTTGTGCAAGGTGTGGTGGAGTACCTGCGTAAGGAGGGAAAAAACAGCCACAGCGTGCCCAAGGTACAATCATTATTATATAAAGTCACTGAATCGGCGAAACGTCAAAAAGAAGCAAGCGTTGAGTCAGCAGTGAAGCTTACTTTGCAGGAACAACAGGCTCTAACTCGTGTATTATCACGTATCATGGGACATGAGGTATCCATTGAGTGCCATATAAACACGTCGCTTATTGGAGGAATACGGATTCAAATGGCAGATTGGATTGTCGACACAAGTTTTACGAGTCAATTAACTGAAATGGTAGATCTACTCACGGAAGGGAGCAGCGTATGAAACAGAATGGAACATCGCTTATCGGTCAGGATTTATTAAATAAACTCGCTCAATTTGAGCCCTCCGTATCAGCAAGAAGAGTTGGTTTGGTTCGTAGTATTTCAGATGGAGTGGCAAAGGTACATGGATTGCCAAATGTCGCGTATCTTGAAATTGTTTCATTTGCAAGTGGCGCTGCTGGAGTGGTCGTTAATTTAGAAGAAGATAGTGTTGGGATAATTGTATTAGGAGACTTTTTGACTATTAAAGAGGGCGATGAAGTGCGAGGGACAGGCGACTTATTATCAATTCCCGTTGGAGAGTCGTATCTTGGCAGAGTTATCAATCCATTGGGGGAAGTCATAGATGGCAAGTCTATCCTTCATCTGAAAACTCGCTACCCGATGGAAAAAATTGCAGCAAGTGTTGTACATAGACAGCCAGTAAACACACCGCTTCAGACCGGGATAAAAGCTATCGATGCCATGATTCCCATAGGGCGCGGACAACGGGAGCTTATCATTGGCGACAGAAATACTGGAAAAACGGCAATTGCCGTCGATACAATTATCAATCAAAAAGAGAGCGGCGTTATTTGCATATATGTCGCTATTGGCCAAAAAACTTCTCGTGTCGCACAAGTAATCTCAGATATTGATAAGCGAAAAGCTTTGGGCCATACGATTGTCGTGTCAGCCACGGCAAGTGATCCGGTTACCCTCCAGTATTTAGCGCCGTATGCTGGTTGTGCCATTGCGGAATATTTCATGGACAAAGGCAAAGATGTGCTGATCATCTACGATGATTTATCCAAACACGCATGGAGCTATAGACAAATTTCATTAACACTCAGAAGACCATCGGGTCGAGAGGCATATCCGGGAGACGTTTTTTACCTTCATAGTAGACTTTTGGAGCGTGCATGCCGAATGTCGAAAGAAAAAGGCGGCGGATCGATAACTGCGTTGCCGATCATAGAGACGCAGGCAAGCGACATGTCTGCCTATATTCCTACCAATGTGATATCTATTACGGATGGGCAGTTGTATTTGGAATCTGATTTATTTAACGCAGGACAGCGGCCCGCTATAAATGTCGGTTTATCGGTCTCTCGTGTGGGAGGATCAGCACAAATTAAAGCGATGAAAAAAGTAGCTGGAAATTTGCGACTTGACCTTGCTCAATATCGAGATCTTGCAGCATTTGCGCAATTTGCTTCAGATGTCGATGAAACGACCAAAAAACAAATTGAACGAGGGAGTCGCATGATGGAACTGTTAAAGCAGGGTCAGTATCAGCCTATGCCAGTTGGGCTGCAAGTGGCACTTATTTGGACTGGTGTTAACGGATATTTGGACGATATACCCGTTGCTAAAATACAGGCGTTTGAGAAACATTTCAACAGTTTCATGGAGACGAGGGCGCGAAAAGCCATAGCAGAAATTGCAAAAGAGAAAATATTAACGCCCGAGATAGAAAAAGAGTTGGAACAAACAGTGAAAGAATGTAAGAAATCGTTTGTGTAACTTATGGCAAACATACGTCAAATAAAGCGCCGCATAAAGACGGCCAAAAATATTTCGCAAATTACCAAAGCATTGGAACTTGTATCTGCGTCCAAGATGAAAAAGGCGCAAGCTGCGGCACTTGCCGGTAAACTGTACGCTTTAAAGATTTACGAAATGGTTATGCGACTTTCAAACAAAGCGACATTGTCGGATCATCCGCTTTTAACAATCCCAAAACCGACTGGGAGACGGTTACTGATTATCATTTCAACGAATAAGGGTTTGTGCGGAGGATTAAATACGGTTCTTTTTCGATCAATTCTTTCAAAGTATCCATCACTTGAACACGTAGACGTCGTGACAGTAGGGAGTAAAGGATCTGATTTTATTTCCAGATTAGGACACAAAGTGATCGCTGATTTTTCACAAACAGGTTCGCGGGAACAAATTGTGCCCGCCCTTATCCAAATGGTAACGGAGAAGTTTGTCGCGGGACTCTACGATGGCGTTGATGTGCTGTCAAACGAGTTTCTCTCTATAGCACACCTTGTGCCGCGAAAAAAAGTACTTCTGCCATTGACCATTCAAGGCCTTGATACGACTTCGTCTACAAAAGACGCGAAAGAATTTCTCATTGAGCCTGACGTACGTCAAGTGTTTGATGCGTTACTTCCTCATTATCTTGAGAATCAAGTACGTGATGCACTCCTTCAGGCAGAAGCAAGTGAGCATTCAGCTCGTATGCTTGCGATGCATAATGCGACAGAGAATGCGAAATCGTTATCTTCTGAGCTCACATTGGTATACAACAGAGCACGACAAGAAAAAATAACGTATGAAATTACCGATATGGTGACCGCACGACTTGCTGTCGAGCACATTTGAGAGAGAAAAGGAGAACACATATGGCAAAAAAAATAGTTCAAAAAAATACGAAAGAAGGAACAATCGTGCAGATTTTGGGTGTGGTTTTGGACATTCAATTTTCCAGTGACTACATTCCTGCTATCTATGAAGCGTTGGAAGTAGCTTCTCCATTTACGACATCAAAAACGCTCATTCTTGAAGTAGAGCAACATTTAGGTGATTATCGAGTCCGTACTGTCGCATTGGGTCCTACAGATGGATTGAAACGGGGTCAAAAAGTAACTGCGACCGGCGGTCCAATAGCCGTACCTGTGGGAAAAAAGACGCTTGGCCGTATTTTTAATGTCGTCGGAGAGGTGATTGATGAAGGAAAGCCGTTGGGACCTGTGAAATTGCATCCTATACATCGGCATGCACCGCCCTTATCAGAGCAAAGTACCAAAAGAGAAATACTTGAGACTGGTATTAAAGTTATCGATCTTGTAGCACCCTTTGTCAAAGGCGGGAAGGTGGGCATATTTGGCGGAGCGGGTTTAGGCAAGACTGTGCTTATCCAAGAACTTATTCATAACGTCGCTGAGGTACACGGCGGCGTATCAGTGTTTGCAGGTGTCGGAGAGCGTTCGCGAGAAGGCAATGATCTGTGGCGGGAGATGCAGGAATCAGGCGTGGCAGAGAAAACAGCGTTAGTTTTTGGCCAAATGAATGAACCACCAGGGAGCCGTTTGCGTGTGGCACTTACGGGACTTACGATGGCTGAATATTTCCGGGACGAGGAAGGACAGGATGTATTATTATTCATTGATAATATCTTCCGTTTTGCACAAGCGGGTTCTGAAGTGTCAGCGCTTTTAGGTCGTATCCCCTCAGCTGTTGGATATCAGCCCACGTTGGCTGATGAAATGGGAGCTCTCCAAGAGCGTATCACATCAACCAAAAAAGGATCTATTACCTCGGTACAAGCGGTCTATGTACCCGCAGATGATTATACGGATCCGGCACCTGTGGTCACATTTGCGCATTTGGATGCGACTATTTCTCTTGAGCGATCAATAGCCGAGCTGGGACTTTATCCTGCTGTTGACGCACTGACCGCGAGCTCCCGCATATTAGATCCACTTGTTTTGGGTGAGGATCACTACAACGTTGCAAAAGGTGTACAGCGGGCTCTGCAACGTTATAAGGATTTGCAGGATATCATTGCAATTCTTGGCATGGAAGAATTATCTGAAGATGATAAACTTGCGGTGTCCAGAGCGCGTAAAATTCAACGGTTTCTCACACAACCGATGTTTGTAGCAGAAGCGTTTACCGCAAGGGCAGGCAAATACGTCCCTGTAGAAGATACGGTGCGGGGTTTTAAAGAAATACTTGATGGGAAGCACGACGATAAGCCAGAACAATCATTCTATATGGTAGGCTCGATAGATGAGGTGAAGAAATAGATATGTCTCAATTTCAACTTGATATCATAACACCGCAACGTAAGGCTTTTAGTGAAACAGTTGACGCGTTATCCGTTCCTACTTCAAACGGAACGATTGGAGTACTATCTCACCACGAAGAACTGTTTACGGCACTCACCGAGGGTGAAGTAAAAATAACTGTTGGAACAAAAGAGTTTTTTTTGGCAATTGGCGGCGGATTTATGGAGGTTCATAACGGTATTGTTACCGTGTTGGTTTCACGAGCCGTACATGCTGATGAGGTCAACGAAAAGGAGATTCAAAAAGCCATGGATTCTGCGTCAGCACTTATAGCCAACAAAGCTGCCGGCGATCAGAGGCAAGCAGCGCTTTCAATTTTAAGAAGATCAATTCTCGATCTTAAAGTATCACGTAAAAGACATGGGTCAGTGTATCCATCGCGACCGCTTACTTCATGTAAACTGACTTCTCAATTTTCGGGAGTTTCTGATTTCTCAGTTTTCGTTTGA
>CAYIXE010000013.1:0-20756 GCA_964367095.1 uncultured Gammaproteobacteria bacterium
TATACCTACCAGTGTATCAAAAATTCAAGCTAACTTCTAAAACAGGGTCTAAGATCGCAGGGTCGACGTAAGGCACAAGCAGGGCTAGATTTTTCGCATTCGCACGATAAAAAAGATCGAAGAAAAATCCGGCAAACGGCACAGAGCCAAATATGAAGTCAACCACGATATTCCATGCCATCCGCCAATAAATGTGTTGCGGGACGCTTAACTGATACGCAATCCAAAAAACATAGCAAGAAAGTGCAATCCCAACATAGTTTCCAAATATGGGAAGTAAATCGAGAAATGGATCTACCCCAAACTTAACACCCAAAATAGTAAACTTAGTGTCCAAAAGCTTTACTAACCTTTCTGCTATGAGGAAGTGTGATTTTTTAGGTATCATTATTTAAAAAGTAATTATATCTTCACTGTATATACGACACCTTTGGTAGAACCCATTTTTTGTATCAGCCCCGCCTTTATCAATTGTGACACATCATTGTGAAGCGTGCGCGTGGGCACCGCACGAAAACGTCTTGCCAAAAAATCAAAACTGATCATCTTGTGATCATGTAATATGTTCATAATCTCGCCGCGACGTGGCAACAAGTGAGCATATGTATCGGGCTTACCGCTCTCGTGCGCTGCTTTCAGTGACGCTTTAGCTTGCGTCAAAAGAGCAGCAAGATAAAACTCTACAAATTCTGTCACATCTTGGCGATCTAGACCCAAGAAATGATAATAATCATTACGATGCTCATCAAGATATTGTTCAAACGGCACGAGGCCACTAAAATCATACTTTCCATTTTGAAGTATATAGGCGGATAACAACCTGCCAACTCTACCGTTGCCATCCAAAAATGGATGTATTTTTTCAAACCAAATATGAGCAACTCCAGAAATGACAGGGGGCGCATCGTTGGTGGTGTTGATATAGGCACAAAGCTCATCTATGAGAGTATAAATTTTTTGTGGAGCGGGAGTTAAATACACAGCATTACCTGCTTTATCAAAAATTGCTGACTCCTCCATGCGGAGACTTCCAGCATCTACAGAAAGTGTGTTAAGAACACGAGCATGAAGCTTTTTTAACATTTTTGTGGAAACACTCTGATCCACAAGAGTCTGTAACTGCTCGTATGCAGAAACGAGATTGTTCACCTCAATCTTGTGCCTATCGCGATCATTGACATGTACATGAACTATGTCTGCAAACTCGAGAGGATTACCCTCTATACGCGCACTATAGAGTGAACTTTTTAAAAGAGACGCTCGTCGTAAACTTGTGATCTTTTCAGGAGAAATCGGCTGGAGCTCATAACTACTCTTTAGGATATCTAGCTCGTAAAGCGATTGTTTTACAACCGAAGTGATTGTATACGTCGGTGGAAATTTCATAACCAAACCTTACAATATATTGCATAATGTTGCAAGATGTTGCATTATATTGCAAAATATCGCCTGCTATTCACGATACTTTGCTCTACCACACGATGTGGCACACTGGCAGAAAAAGCGATATGCTAGAGACATGAAAGCCGAACGCTACAACGCAAATGAACATGTAAATTGGAAAAACATCATCACCAAAAACTTTGTCGGAGGCATCATGTGGGGCTTGGGATCGGGCAAACGAAAATCTGTAGCATTCATTTTTTAGCATTCGATACCATCTGTGTCACTGCGTAATTTTGAAATAGGGTTGAATACATCAGCGCATCCTCTGCCACTCGACCAGAGTTCTGTTGATGTAAAATTTTCGGTAAAGTCTGTAATAATTTTTGGAGATATGGCTTTATATTCTCTATATCTATTTCACTTTTACGTTTCAGTGCTTCCTCTGAAAAACGCTTCGCCGTAGCGTATGAACCAGCGTGATATCCAAGTGCCACACGCTTAAGATCCATAGCCAATGAACTAATGGAGTAATATGTATCATTCATAGGACTATTTGAAAAAAATATTCAGTAAATTTTTTATATGTATCGCGTATTGCTCCGTCTTGAATTTCATTGCTTAGATTATTATCAGCTGGTCGAATATTTATAAATGAATTGTAATCGATAATTTTTGTCTCTAAGTCGACACCGCCTCCCCAGACATCGCTTTGAAGCGATCCGCTCTCGAGGAGCACTTGTTCTGAATCAAAGTGTCGATCACACCCAGCACTACAAATCTTTTGTTTCATGTCTATGACCGTTTTTATGTACGTACCAAATTGCTCTTTCAATTTTTCAATCTCTTCTCTGGTATATGGCGCTGTGGTGGTAACGATCATGGTCAACTCATTGTATCATGGAAGATATATTTCTCTATCGCGATAGCAAGCCCATCTTCATCGACACTTGGCGCTATCCAATCCGCTGCTTTTTTCAATTCGTCAGCCGCATTGCCCATAGCAACTTTAAGTCCTGCTAATTCAAAAAGCGGCAAGTCATTTCCCCCGTCTCCCACGACCATCACGTGCTTATGATCTACATTTAATCGAGAAAGGAGCGCCTGTAGGGCATGCTTTTTTGTTGCTAATTCATGAGTGATATGGACATCATATTTTCCAATCGTCCACGAACCCATGGCATGTGCCACTAACCCGCTGGTTTCTTTGACAATCTCAACTATTTCTTGCGCTTCTTCTTTCGACACTGCATAAATACAGGACAAACAAAGAGGTATGTTTGGATGATACGTTAAAAGTGACTCTCTGGGTACTTCTCTATCATCATCAACTTCATAATCACCCAACTTCTTTACCTTAAAAATCACCTGTTGCAGCAAAAGCGGATCCATCGCTTGTTTCCAGACAAATTGATTTGTTTTACATGAATACAAGGAAGCTCCACCATCCAAAATACATAAATCGTCAATGTTTAACGCATGCATTATTGCTTTGGTCGCTTTATATGATCTCCCTGTAGCGATCGACACATGACACAACTTTTGTGCTTTCTTGACTACCTCAATCACTCGCTTTGACGGCATGCCATCAAGTTGCATTGGTATGGCAGTTCCATCAAGATCAAAAACAAGCGCTTGAATATTCATAAACATTGCCCTCCTTCGCCCGTCTTAGCGGATTTCATCTCGCCGAAGCCGAGCTTTAGCGAGGCGAAGGCGGAGAGGGCGAGATTCGAACTCGCGGTTCTTGCGAACGGAGGTTTAGTAAACCTCTGCACTGGGCCACTATGCGACCTCTCCAAAATAATTTTCTAAATTTATTGTAACGTTTCTTCTTGCTCTGGGTAAAACGCAGGGGTAGTAATAAGAAGCATTTTACAGTTTCCCTTATACGTAAATGTTGATCCGGCAGGAATTACCACTAAATCTTCTTTCACGAAATTTTCTTTTTCCCCATTTATTTCAAAATACCCTTTACCCTCCAAAATGTAGTAGATAAAATCGCATGCATGCTCAATAATGGTGGACTCATGACCTTTTTTCGTTTCGATTACACAGACGCCCGTTTTCTTGGCAATATCTACAACAGGAAATACTTTTCCTTTAATGCCGACTTTTTCAAACGAGTAATTCGTTGGTTTTTTGAGAATGTGTGATGACATAGGATTTAGTTGTCTTGCCCTCCTCATCTTTCCGTTCGCCTCAACTCCGCACTATTCGTGCGCGCCTGCCTGCCGGCAGGCAGGGCTCATGCTGTGATTATTGGCGGGCATTGTCATTTCTAAACTCGCAGATTCGTTAAGAAATGTCAATGCGGAGGATACAGGGGTCGAACCTGTTAGGGATTGCTCCCACGAGTTTTCAAGACTCGCGCATTACCGTCCTGCCCACCCTCCAGTGTATATATTCTATCAATCTCTCCTTACTTCTTACAAAAACGACAACGTTCAACGTTCCAGCAGCGTTTCCGCCAAAGGCGGATTACGCTGCGGAGGGTACAGGATTTGAACCTGTGAACGGTTATTCGCCGTTACGGCTTAGCAAGCCGCTCCATTACCGCTCTGGCAACCCTCCAACCACACAATTATACACGAGAGCGATAGCGCGGACTAATCCCTGCTTCTGACCACAAGAAGCATCCCATCATGGATAACGACCTTTGCCGGGGATGAAACAATCTCATTGCTAACGCCTAAACTCGATCCTGATACAAATACGCGTCGCGAGGCGTTGTAGCGAAATCCAGAAAGGGTCACTGAAGCGCGATCATGGAATGGAAAAAATGATATGTATTTATACGTCTGAGACTTATGAAGGCTCACAAACCCTGAAACAAGCGATATTTCATTAAAGTTATCCACAATATATCCCAAAATATTGTGCGACTTGATACGCTGAAGAAGCTGTATTCCCGCCCATGTATGATCCATACGACTTCCGATCACTCCAAAAACTTCTATTGTTTTGGGCCTTAGTGTACACGCATGATCAATCGCTAATTCCAAATCAGTCACGTCTTTTTCTTTTGGATGTTTCTCTACGATCCCCACTTCTTTTTCGATGAGTGCAAGCTCTCTCCCTGAAACGGAGTCAAAATCACCAATCGCCAAATCGGGAATTATATGATTTTCTAAGAGCCAATATGCCCCACGATCAACCCCGATGACGTAGCTAGCTTTTTTTATACGCTTTTTCATCGCATAGGAAAGCGTGCCCCCAGCCACAATGGCTATGTGATGTATAGATTTTTTAATCGTTCCTTTCATATAATGATATATCATCATGCTAACATGTTAGCATGATGATATAGATGTACTATCGGGCCATGGTGACAGCCCAAACACGTTTCGCTCCGCTATGTTTTAATACACCTGCTGCTGCCCGCATCGTCGCCCCTGTCGTAAAAACATCATCAAACAGTAAAACATTTTTATTTCGAACATCTATTTTTCCTTTCACGTTCAATGCAAATACACCATGCATATTTTTTAACCTATCGTCTTTATTTTTCATCTCGACCTGCGGTTTTGTCTCTCGTGTTCGAAGAAGTATATCGGTGTAGATCGGGATCTGCAATCGATCAGCGACTAACTTACCCAGTATTTCAGCCTGATTAAATCCCCGCTGATGCATGCGCATCTTGTGAAGCGGAATGGGGGAAAAAATTGGATGCACTAGTTTAAGGCATAAACTTTCAGACAAAGAAGTTTCTTGTATTAACGAAACGAACTCAGCGGCTACATCAGACACGAATCGATATTTAAGCGCTTTCACTGCTTTTTTGATAACGCCGTCGTAATGAAAAAAACTTGTGAGTCCATCGACGGTAAATCGTGTGCGACACCCAGGATGCGTGCGTCCAAACATAGCAGGATGCTCACAGACAGGACAGATGGTTTCTGATTGGAGTATGGGACGAATACGCATCTTACACTGATGACAAAAATAATTACCAATCTTGCCGCAACCGACACAACGTTTGGGGAAAATGAGGTCTAAAAGGTTCATAAAAAATCAGGGGCGAAGTGTGGCGCCGCGATCTGTGGCGCCTGATAAGAATCAGGCATCCACACTCGTAAGCCATCCCGCTTCGCGGGATTGGCAACGATTGTGGAGATGCCGAGTAATGAGCTCGGGTCCGAAAACGAATATTTCAAACGTCTACAAGCGTAGTCCATTTGGTTTTCCCGCCAACAATAGAAATGAACAAAAATGAAAGCGGGATTTTGATCGAAATTGTCCTCCGAATCTTGCCGATCAGGAAAAATTCTGGCGCCTCGGCTGTTTTTTCATCGCGAGCACTTCACCGAGAAGAAAGTATCTTGCGATGGATCGTTAGACAGTCGCAAACGCGAACGCTTGGGTTGTCTGTGATCGCTTGAGGGCCAGTCGTTCTACTAAGTAGGCGTACTGTTCCTCGAGCTTGCTAAGAGTATTCTCAGCAATTATTAAGGTGACCATAATTTTACGGCTCTTTAGTCTTCGCCGGCTTGCAGTTTTTCAATGTGCGTAATCGTCGAATCAATCATCCCCATCAAAATCTACAAATCTGCAAATTATAAATCTGCAAATCATTTGTCATTTGTAGATTTGTTTATTTGTAGATTATTTAATCTTCCCCCTATACTCTCTTTCCAACTCTCTTTTTTGGTCTTCCCGTCGCTTTTTTTCTCGTTTTTCGTATTGCTTTTTCCCGCGTCCCAAGCCAACTTGCAGCTTCAAACGATGACCTGTAGTATACCAAGAAAGTGGGACCAAGGTCAAGCGTGCTCCATCAATTTTCCCTTGCAAACTAATACGTTCTTTTTTATGAATCAAAAGCTTTCGTGTCCGTTTAGGGTCATACCCTTCAATCCGTGCAAATGAATACGGAAAAATATGTGCATTAACCAAAAACGCCTCATTACCAATGATTTTGACATATGAACCATCAAGTTTGGCATGTCCGCCCCGCAAAGATTTCACCTCACTGCCCGTCAAAACCACACCCGCTTCAAAACGGTCTACAAAATCGTATTCATACGTGGCTTTTGAGTTCACTATTTTCATAGAGGCTATAGGTACCTGATTACTGCATCTTTAGAAGATACAGTTTACCATCTACAAGCAAAAAGAGCTTCTTTGTCGCTTCAAACGCCACAAACCCTGAGGGCTTTAACGTCTCTTTCCATACGTATTGGGAAAGATAAAATCCATCTTTATCAAGGATCACAATCCTACTATTGTCCTTGTCATACACATATACATTTTGCGTTGTGTCTGTCGTGTACACCTTCAAATATTTCCCAAACTCGGGCTGTACTCCAAGTGGTACAAACGTATTTTCCTTGCCTTGTGTAAATCGCAAAATCTGCCCAATACTCGTACCCAACCATACGGATCCATCGATAGACATGTTTGTGGCTTTCGAGAGATCCGGAAATGAGTCCGGATTTAAATATTCACGAAGCTCGGTAAAGCCCTGCCTAGCGGCACTCGACGATGCAACCTTATCTGTGGCAACGTATTTCCAAATTCTACTTTTTTGTGTATCAAGTAAGTAAATATTGCCGCCAAACACATCCATATCTTCAATAATTCCCCATTCAGGATCCGTCTTTATCACATCAGGTTTGGTCTTTTGCTCTTTTATATCCACTACAGATATCCCTGTTCCTGTCACCACGTACAAAAAGTCTCCATAGGCCGCAATATGTTTGGCACTGCTGAATGCATCGCCACCGCCAACGATGACACCGTTTTTATTGGCAACTCCTAACGCATACACCGTTTTTCCTACACTATCCAATAACCCCAATGATTCGTTAAAAAGAGACATATCCTCAGCCTTCCCGCCTGCTTTAAGAAGTGAAAGGTCAAAGTACAACTCTGGGCTAACTGTGTAAACCTGCATTGCTTTCGTAAGGCTGGTCGAGACATCAGCATAAAGTCTTTGCGCTTTGCGAAGATCAGATGTAGTAACCCGAAAAGACTTGAAAGGCTCTAAAAGCGCCTGAGAGTGCACCAACCTCTCTCGTCCTTTCACGGGATTTAGATCAAGAAGTGCGGTACCTTCTTCAAACGCGTGCTCAGCTTCTACAATCGTGTTATGGATTCGCGAATTGGAAGCTGATGTCACTTGATACCGAATACCCAAAACGACACTTATAAAAAACAGGACAAAAATAATTGACGGGATAAATGACATCAATAATCTTCCCCTCATCATGTCTTGTATTTTTCTATACCACCGACGCAAAAGAATACGGGTATCCATGGGAACGACGTGGCGAAGCACCAGTTTGATTCTTTGACGCACCGTGTGAAGGATGCTTGATGCAGATGATTCAGTAACTACGTCTGCAATATTTGCATCATTTGCTTGAGATTGTATATCCGTCACATGATATATACACGCTGCTCCGCCTTCTGACGCCTCGCCGTGTTTGTGCAAAAGAAGTGTCAATTTCTCCGCAGCTTCCTGCGGCGTGATGTTGTTAAACACTGACGCCAGCTCCGTTTCACCCAAAATAGATACAAAACAAGAAGATGCTGCTATAACCGTGTCAAAAAGCTGCAATGTCCCTGAAATCGCATTCGGACCATCAACTAATTTGGCAAGCAACTTGTTTCTCTTTAAAAATACTTTTCCTCCGCCATGGGATACGACATACAAAACCGCGCCAACTTTTACCATCACGATAAGTGTGACGACCTCAAAAGATGTAAGGCTATCAACTATCGCTTTGGTTTCTTTGAGCGTCTCCGGCAAAGGACTTAACGCATTGGTAAGTTTTGAGAGAACGTTTATACCAATTTGTCTTGCTCCGCCATTTGGCGCGTACACCTCTACGACTGCGTATGCATGAGGACTTTGCAATACTTGCCCCCAGCGTGTGTCGCTGATTTGCCCGACGACAGAAGCGATAGTGGGCTGGAGAGTCATACCTCTTTTTATAGTATCAAAAAAAGATCTACAGAAGTAAAATCGCCGCGAAAAAAATTACTATTGAGGCAACTAAATGAATAATGGCAGCCAATCGCAAAACCGGCTCAAACGATTCTTCCAGCACAATGGTCATGAGCTGTTCTTGCCGTATGATAACGACTGCAAACAAACAATACATAGAAAGCCCAAAAACCACAAGCCATTTTACGATGATAAAGGTGACCGTCGTGACATCCATATTAGTTTTCCTTTGTAATCAATTCACTAATCGTCTCAACCACTTTTGCGGGCTTAGGCACCGTCGTAAAATCAATGTTTGGAGTATCACCCGCTGTCTGGACTACCACGTCGCCATAATCAAAAAAGGCCGCAAATATCCCGCCGGATTTAAAGCTTAGATCCTGCACTTTATCAATACGCGCTTCTGAAAATTCTTTATAAAGAAGATGAAGAAAATCTATATCGATGATACGCCTCTGCGTGACGATATAAATATTAAAAAACCATCGCAAAAAACTTGTGAGTGCCACTCCAAACGTCATGACATACCAAAACGCAACCCCAATCCCGAAATATCGTGCAGGCACCTCAAATGGCAATATCAATGTGCCAAAAAATAATGGGATTATAAGAATAGGCGCTGCAATCAAAAGTAAAACAAGAAAAACTGATGGAATCAGCACTATCGGATGCTGCCGCAAAAATAAAATCACTTCCTCATCTTTTTCTTGCGTCTCAAATTTTATCCCTTCAGGACTCACTGCAAAAGCGGTAAGAGGCGACATGATTGTATGAATCTTTTCGTCTGGAATAGTAGACACAGATAAAGAAGATTCTGCCGGTTCCAGTGGTCTGTGTGGTCGCATTATCAATTATTGTACTACTTTCGTTCTACAGTATACAAACCACCGACGATTTGAATATTAGCAGGCGCCCGCAAATTAAAAAATCCTTTAAATTCTGCTCCTTCAAACGATTGTGACCCCCCGTCGCCTGAAATAGTGATATTCGTTGTAAGACCATTTCCCCAATCTACATTAGTTACTACTGCTGAAGAGACACTCGAAAATGGTGTGACGCCCCGACTTTGTAATTCTTGCCGCACGCGTCCTTTGTCCCACGTGTCTGTGCCGCTTGGATTAGACTTATCCGACTGATACAGATGCTCGCGAGTGCCGCCATCCTTTCTCACTAATAAAATAACATTTGCGATATCTGCCACTTCTTCGCTCTTTAACCATGCGGACTTACCAAATTCATTACGATACCCTTGAGCCGCATAAAAACACGGTGATTCTTTATCATAGGCTTTCGCTAATAAATCAGAAAAACTTGTGATGTCGCCATTGGTATCACGCATGCGCTTGGTCCATGACCTTTCTCCCCCCCAAACATCAGCTGAGACAAAAGTGTACCCTCCAGACGTTGAAGCAAACCATGCTTTAATCGGATTACCTCCCTGCGCCATAATTTTTCCTCTCGTGGCACTCACGGCATCTAACCAACTTTGTGCATTTAATTCCTTTTTCACCACTTGATCTTTTTGACTCGGGTAGACATATCCTTTTGCTTTCATCTCCGCCAATGCGTAAGACCTCGCGGCGATAGCTTGCGCCTGAAGCGCCTTGCTATCCCATCCTGAAGGCATTTCATACAGATGTTTGAGATACTCCTCCACATTCATAGATTCATTACCAAACGACTGACCAAATTCATTGGTGCCGTTTATCACGACGTTTTCATTTTCTTTGCCGTTTTGAAACTCAAAATTTTGAAAATATGCTTTCAAAATATCTTCTGCCGACTGTCCCGCCTGAGCCCTGCCAAGCGCTCCATACTGGTTCATGCCAACCCGATGCGGTATACCAAAAGTAAAAAACGCAAAGGCCGGGCTAAATCCGGGATCAAGCTTACGATCATCCGTACAAAAAAGCGGTCCAGCCCCAAGACTCGTAGGAAGATTTAATCCTGAAAGTTTTTGCGCCAAAAATGATTGTTGCCTAGCTGAAAGAGCGCCGATGGCTGATGATAGTTTCGTTTGATAGGCTTCTGCCTCTCCCACTAATTTACGTATAGAGACGGCGCGTTTGTCTGTTTCTTCTTTTAAAAACGCGAGGCTTTTTTTCTCACTCTCAAGCTTTATTTTCTTTCCCTGCAATCCCTGTATAGACACGGCGATTTGCGCGATTACTTTCTTGTCTTCGTTTATCACCTTATTTTGATAGGCAAATGCACGAAGTACTGAACCAACGTTTTCGCTCGTCAAAAACGGCAGCAATGGATTATACGATACAGTCCTACGATACAGCGTGGTTATACGTCTGGTAGCTAACGTCATAAAACCTGAAAACTCTTTTTCTCCTTCTGCAATTGCCGCTGCCTTCTTTATCACATCAGCTTCGATGCTCTTTATTTTCAATTGAAAGAGCTTGATATCTGCTTCCATTTTTTTAAGAGCATCAACGTGTGGCTTTTTGGCAGCCTCCATTTGATTCCAAGCTGACTGACACTTCTGCATCATCGCTACGACGTCGCCCTCACCCATGGATGACAATCGTGATGTATCACACTCCTCTGCAGACACCTGTGGAAGAACTAATAGGCTACAAACGAACAGAATGAAAATGACAACACATTGAAAAAGTCGAACCATACTAGATATCATTGTAACAAACAAATCTTCCTTTCACGCATTTTTTTTGCTACACTTATAAACATGAAACGATTTATTCGATTCGGACTTGCTATTCTATTTTTTATTGCCTTACTACCGCTTATAAGTGGATTGTCACAACCCCTGCATGCCCAAGGATTTTCAGACGCAAAAGCAGGAAGCGGTACAATCCCTTCAACAGGCACAGGAGCTTGTAGCTTTCTGAAAGATGGAAATCAAAGTCTATGTAAGACGTGTTTTGACGGTGGAGGCGCATGGACAGCGTTTGGATGTGTTGGAAAAGGAGGCAATCCGAGCGACTTTATCTCCAATTTTTTAAAGCTTAGCATTAGCATCGGTGGAGGCATTGCATTTCTTCTTATCTTGGTTTCTGGCTTTCAGACAATGACCAGCACGGGAAATCCCGAAAAGCTCCATGCGGCCAAAGAACTATTAGGCGGTGCGATATCAGGACTGCTTTTGATTATTTTTTCTATTTTTATCTTAAAAATTATTGGGGTCGATATACTAGGTATACCAGGGTTTTCATCAGGATCAAGTGATCCACTCATGCTCGTAAAATAACTATGAAACAACTCGCTCAATCTCTCCAAATTGGTTCATATTCAGTTGAGGGGCCAAGTGGTTTTACTTTTGCTGATGCAAAAATAGGCTTTATTGTAGAAAAAGCACTTCCGTATGTATTTGCTTTCGCAGGGCTTGGACTTCTTCTTATGATCGTCTTTGCCGGATTTACTATGCTTACCTCAGCGGGCGACACCAAAAAACTTGAAGCAGGAAAGGGACGACTCACCAATGGGCTTATTGGATTTTTTATTATCTTTGCAGCCTATTGGCTCGTAGAGCTTCTCCAAATTATATTCGGCTGGAAAGTCACCCTTGGTCAATAGCAATTTTTTAATTTATTTCCCAAATCTTCTTTGTCTTTTCCCGTACTCTTCAATTACCTCGTCTAATTTCTCATGGTCAAACTCCGGCATATACCACGAAGGAAAATAGAGCTCACTATACACCCCTTGCCATGGCAAAAACCCGCTTAGCCGTTGCTCTCCGCCCGTGCGTACGATTATGTCAGGATCCGGGATTTCTTTTGTATCTAAAAACTGCGAAAAGTCATCAGTCGTCAGTCTCCAGTCTTCAGACACAACGTTTTGTTTTTTTTGTCTGATATCTGAAAGCTGATAGCTGAAAGCTTTATTCGCTGCACGAATTATTTCATCCCTCCCCCCGTAATTTAATGCAAACACAGCGGTAATTTTTTTGTTATTTTTTGTCTGATCTTCTACAGCAACAAGCGATTCTTTTATATCATCTGAGAACTTCGATATATCGCCGATTACTTTAATGCGAACCCCTTTTTCGTCAAGTCTCTTCCATTTCATTTTTAAAATATGCCGAAATATTTCCATAATTCCACGGACTTCTTTGTTGTCTCGTTTCCAATTTTCTGTAGAAAAGGCCCAAAATGTTATGAAAGAAATCTCTCTTTTAGAAGCATACTCGACAAGAGGAATTAAAATATCATCTGCTACCTTTTTGTGTCCAGCCAAAACGGGCAACCCGCGCTCCCTTGCCCACCGCCTGTTTCCATCCATAATGATTGCTATATGTTTTGGTATTATTTTTTTTGTATTCATATATAAGAATAGAGAATATTAGCATGCTAACATGTTAGCATGCTAACATATTCATATAATCTAAAATAGGTGCGTAGAAACTATCTGTGCTCCCTTACTTGGTTTGTTGAGAATAATTTCTTCTACACCGGATATACTTTTTACTGCGTCAAGAACCTTTTGTTCATTAATCCCTTCACAAATTATATGCACATTTGGTCCGGCGTCAATCGTAAAATAAACCGACAAGCCCTTTTTTCTCCATAAAATAACTTCTTCCATAATACGTTTCGTCGCATCAGTCCAATAAAAAAGCGAAGGAGTTTGTGTTTGCATGACGTGGTGCATATCCAGACAATCTTCTTCCATAACCTCGCCCAATCGTATAAAATTTTTCTCTCCAAACGCCGCCTCAATCTTTTGTATTCTATCAGGCAAAGCTTCAAGGCGTTTATTAAAAAACGGACTTGTCTTTACTGTTTCATGCCCTGCTGATGATGAAATTTTCTTGACATTATTTAAAACGACAACCACAATGTCGCGAATGTCCCAGTAATCAGATGGGTATAACGAGTGAGCGAATTCTCCGTCCCATTTTACAAACCCATCTGGAACACTTCTTGATGCTGACCCACTTCCCAAACGAGCAAGCGCGGTTAACTCTTTCTCTGACAACTTCAACCCAAGCGCTGTCGCAGCAGCAACGGTAAGCGCAGCAAAACCAGAAGCAGAAGATGCGATACCGGCAGATGCTGGAAAATTATTTTTTGTCACAACGCGTGCCTTATCGTGGACTCCCGCAAGTGCACGCAATCGATCAATATGTTTTGTAACACGTTGCGTATTAAATCCTTCCGAAACCATATCTGAGGAATAATTTTTTAAAAACTCTACAGTGGTCGTTGTCATACACCCCGACAAATTCATTGAGATTGATGGATTGTAAGGAAGTCTAAGCGTTGCATCCTTTTTCCCCCAATATTTGATAAACGCAATATTTGCTGGCGCTTGTGCTGTTTTTTTCATACCTCTACCCTCACGCCTTTCGCATTTGGCTTTACATGCATAATCTGGCCACCTGCTTTTTCTATCGCACTTTCAACAAATTTTCTTGTATCATTTGTCACAAGCGCAATCATACAATCCCCGCCACCTGCGCCGGATAATTTAGCCCCCAAAGCCCCTGCATGTTTTGCCGCTAATATAAGCGATTCTAATTTTTCGCTACTTACACCAAGATCTCGCAAATATTCCTGATTAAAATCCATAAATTTTCCGACCCGCTCCCAGTCTTTATCTACCAGCCGAGGCATCACCTGATCAACCAATCCGCCCATTGCTTCAAAAATACGCTTAACTTTTTCTGGATTATCCTCATATTTTTTTTTGACATCGTTCACGATTGTCGCTGTGTCTGCTTTTATCCCTGTGTATCCGACGACCAAGGGTAATACGCTGCCATCAATTGGCATAATTTCTTTACCCCCCATCACATACCGAATAGTCCCGCCATAAACAGATGCCGCTACATCAACTCCAGATCCTACCCCCTGCACATCAAGCACTGCTTTGTAGGCAGCATTAAAAAGTCCGATCGGTTTCAACGGTTTACTTAAATACTTGGACAACACAAAAAGAAAAGAGACGGTCACGGCGGCTGACGAACCTAAACCAATCTTTTCGGAAAATTGACTCTTAGTTTGTACCGCAATATGAGAGATATTCCCCCACAATGATTGCGCGATATGTAATGCGGCATCCAAAAATCTTGTATCAGATCCTAAAACGTCATACATGACACCATCCTTTTCTGATTCAGTAATCGTTACCATCATGCGCTGGTCTACAGCGGTCACGATACACGGATACCCGTAGACTACTGCGTGATCACCAAAAAGCAAAAGCTTTCCCGGAGAAGATACGACAACAGTTTTCATGCTACCACCTGTTCTATGCGCACGCCCAAACCGGAAAGCGCGACTTGAGAAAACGAGAACTTATATTTTTTTGCAATTGACTGCAACACTTTTGGATCTTTATGCACGGCAAGGATAGTTCCAGATCCTGATTTCACGCCCCCAGCGCCACTAATTTTTGCTGATCCTCCTGCTTTTTCAATCTCTCGTATCAGTTTTTTTGTAGAGAAAGATACCACGCCCAATTTTTCAAGAAGCATTTCGTTTTTTCGCATTGCATCGGTAAAAAGCAATACATTTTCATCATGAATTGCTGAAACCATTTCCTTTGTAACTCGTTGAAACTCCCATAATGTTTGAATAAATTCTTTGGGCTTTGCAGTCTTTTTTTTCGCAACAAATGAAACCATGTCTCCTGTCGACTCAGTTCTTTTGGTGTGAATAAGAACGATTGAAGGAAAATTTTTTGGTATTTTATACGACAATAACCAAAACATTTTCAAATAATCCAATTCCTTCCTATACCACAGAAGCCCTCCATGCGTGACCACTGCCGGATCACTTCCCGAGCTATTCTTATGCACAAATCCCTCTGCCTGATACGCTAAATCATTAATTTTTTGAACATTCCATCCCTTCTCATAAAACTGCATGAGCGCGCCAATGAATGCTGCGGCAAGTGCGGCAGATGACCCCATCCCAGCACCAACCGGAATATCTGAAACAATTGCTATATGCAAGGCGTCTTCAATACGTATGTCATAGTTCGTCTCAAATATTTCGATAATGCGATTGATATACAAATCGTTTTTTCGAAAGCTTGAAACGGATGTAAACTTTACCAATGCGTCAGAAGATAATGAGACATACAAACGATTAGATGTACTCACAAGCACTGCTGGATTGCCATAGACGACCGCGTGCTCTCCGCTTAAATGAATTTTTGCCGGTGCTGATACTGTAACCTTTTTCATGATAGAGATCCTTCGGCTCTCCGCCAGCTGGCGGATTGCTCAGGGTGAAGCCTTAAACAGGCTTCACCTTAATCCCGTAAGAAATAACACCATCACTATCAGGATGAGTTATGCGGCGAATAACAGTTCGTACGTTCATGTCTTTATACACATCAACTTGGCCGTCTTTATACGAGTCCACCAACTGCGCTTCTATAGATTGGCCGGACTTTAGCCGAACCAAAACAACTGCATACGGTGCTTGATCAGAAAATCCTGCAGGCGGCACGCGAACGATGGTCCATGTTTCCACTGTGCCCAAAAGCCCCACCAGACTTGTGGTCGACTTTTGATTTCTCCATAATTTTACTGGTGATTGCATAATATGTGTACTACAGCCGTTGCACCGCTTCCTCCTACGTTTTGTGCTAACCCAATTTTTGCATTTTTCACTTGACGCGCGCCAGCCGTGCCGCGCAATTGCTCAACCAGCTCTACAATCTGCTTGACTCCCGTTGCTCCCACCGGATGACCACAACCTTTAAGCCCTCCTGAAGGATTGACCACTAAATGTTTTGACGTTCCGAGTCTCGTTTCTCCTCTTTCAATTGCCGCGGCTGCCTTTCCTTTCGGAAAAAATCCTAAATCTTCCATGGCCAATATTTCTGCAATCGTAAAGCAATCATGCACTTCTACTACATCGATATCAGACGGTTTGACTTTCGCAAGCGTATACGCGCGTAAAGCTGCATCCTTTGTCGCCTGCAAACACGAAAGACTTTTCCTTCGTGAAAGACCCAGAGAATCTGTTCCGACTGCCGATGCTACGATTTGAACATCCTTATTCGATTTAGTCGTCAGAATCACGGCAGCCGCGCCATCAGATATTGGTGAACAATCCAAAAGTCGTAACGGATCTGCAATACACGTACTTTTGAGCACCTGTTCTACTGTAACCGTATTGTGAAACTGCGCGTTGGGATTTAAGGATGCGTGATAGTGATTTTTCACCGCTACGTGAGCTAACTGCTCTAACGTCGTGCCGTACTTTTCCATGTGCGCGCGGGAAAGCATTGCGTATAATCCGGGGAAGGTAAGTCCGGCTAAACGCTCTTCATCTGAACCCGCCCCCATCAGTGCGGTAGCTACATCTTCAGATTTATGATCCGTCATCTTCTCTACTCCCAATACTAATACCGTCTCATACTGACCAGACATTAATGCGTTGACCGCTGCATGCATCGCAAGTCCCCCTGATGCACACGCGCCTTCAATTTTAAACGCCGGCACTAACATATGAAGTTCATCCGCAAAAAAAGCACCTAAGTGTTCTTGACCACCAAGAATTCCTGACAACATATTCCCGACAAACAGTCCCTGAATTTGCGATTGGGAAATCTTC
The DNA here is from genome assembly GCA_964367095.1 of uncultured Gammaproteobacteria bacterium. GTDB lineage: Bacteria > Patescibacteriota > Microgenomatia > UBA10105 > UBA927 > UBA927. The sequence goes on from CAYIXE010000013.1 coordinate 16,873, forward strand.
GCATCGTAGATGGCCTTTGAAACGGCATCTTGTGCTAATGTTCGCGGCGACACGCCCCAAAGTTCTCCAAATTGTGTCGTAGCAACACCGATAACTGATATAACAGATTTCATATTTTATGCGTCTTTTGTAAATACGACAGATAATCAATCGGCATGCGACGATTGATATGATCAATGACCCGATCGTGTGACGCTTGTCGTTTTTTTTGTAAAAAAGGAAGGGCTTTTGTCGCGCGAAAAATAAATCCATCGCTTCCAGCGCCCGATCCGTACGACACCACAAATATTTTCTCATTTGGCTTTGCGATATCCAAAATTGCTGCTAATCCCAAAAGTGCGGTGGCGCTATACGAGTTGCCGATAGACTCAACGATAAGCGAGGGAGCAAGTTGACTGTCAGTAAAACCTAAACGCTTGGCAACATCCCGAGGAAATTTTCCGTTTGGCATGTGAAACACGCAATGATCAAAATCTTTGGGTTTCAATTTTGACATGAAAAGAAGTTGTTTTGCGGCCCCCAAAACATGTGTAAAATATGCAGGTTCTCCGGTAAATCGTCCGGCATGAGACGGATAGCGAATACCATCGCGTCGCCAAAAATCTGGCGTGTCAGATGAGTAGGATGTGTCTGCCAGCATTTCTGCAACGAGTCCTCCCGCGGAGCGGGATCTAGCTTCGCTAGAGATAAGATACGCAGCCCCACCCGCAGCTGATGCATATTCCAAGACGTCATGCGGTTTACTCTGTGCAGTATCAGCGCCAATTGCTAACCCCATTCTCGCGTGATCAGATGCAACAAGCCCTGCAATCGCCTGCATCGCAGCAGTGCCGGCTTTGCACGCAAACTGCATATCAGACGCTAAATATTGATGGTTAAATCCTACAAACTCACCGACAATTGTGGCCGTAGGATTGACCGCATACGGATGACTCTCACTTCCCACCAATAAAACATCTGTGTCCTCGGGTCGCACCGAAGTATTCCTGTACGCTGAAAGTGCTGCTTCGATTGCAATAGTGACTGCGTCTTCATCATAAGACGGCACTGCTTTTTCGATGACGCCAAGTGCTCTTTCTATCTCTCGACTTTCCTTATGCCACGCGTTTGCAATCTCGGATACTGCCAAGCGATACAAAGGAATATACGTGCCGTATGAAACTATACCTATCATAATTATTTCCCGCCCCTTGCCAATATTTGATGTGCTTTTGTGAGTGTTCCTTCGCTAAGCGATGCCAATAAAGAAATCTCGCCCGCCAGCACTGCGGCGCCGACAATTTCGGCAAACTTCTGACTATTTTTCCCTTCATTGCCGCCAAAAACACCAAGCATTTCTAATGCTTCTTTTTGCGTTGCAAGTCCTGTGCCTCCGCCCACGGTACCTACCATAAGATCAGGAAGATAGACGCTCACATACAGGTCTTTTCCATTCACTACTTCGGCAGTTGTCACACCCAAACTTGCCTCGCCCACATGCCCAAGATCCTGTCCTGTCGCTAAAAAAACAGCGGCAATTATATTTGCAAACTGGGCATTAAACGCCATCGATCCTGCCATAGCACTTCCAATCATGCACTTTGAAAGCCACACGTCATAAAATTTTTGCGCAGTTGTTTTTAAAACTTCTTTAAGGATCTTTGACGGAAGCGTCACCTCCGCCCACACTTTGATACCTCGTCCTTCAATAACATTGAGCCACGAAGGTTTTTTGTCAACATCGTAGTTGCCGGCCAGAGAAATGCAACGAACAGATGTATGGGTTTCAATATATTCAACCAATTTTTGTGTCGCAATTGTTACCATGTTCATGCCCATGGCATCTTCTGTGTCAAACACAAATCGTACATATCTATACCGACCGACTCCCCGATCCATATATTTTGTAAGTGTTAAGTGGTTTGAGGTTGTCTTTGTAATTTTTTGTAAATTCGCAAAATGTTCTTCCAAAAATTTATTAAATACATCGCTTTCGTGCAAATTCTTGACCTTAAAAACTGGGCCGCGCGTAGCACCTACTCTGTAACTGTCTACATCTGCTCCTCCAGACTCCATTATCGCCTTGCACCCGCGACTCACTGACGCCACCAACGCACCTTCAGTCGTTGCGAGAGGAAGATAAACTTTTGACAGTTGACCATTAACACTTAACATAGAAAGTGGTCCCGCTATCCCCATTGGCACCTGAGCGACACCAATCATGTTTTCACAATTTCTTTTACTCGCCACATTCTCATCGATGCTAAACGTCCCAATGTTGGTTAACAATACGCGAGTCTCTTTCTCTACTTCTTCACGACGAGATTTAACTGACAGTGCTGATCGCAATTTCATAAAAATGGTACTTTAAACACGCCGAACGTATACATCGCATACGTCCATAAAAGTATTACAGGCAGTGTTGCCAATGCCACAAAAAATATCTTTCTAAAATCAATCTTTAACCCAAACCGAAGCGTCAAATAGGAAAGCGTCAATTTCCACCAAAAAATCATTGCTGATACGACAAGATACACAATGCTTAGCAAAACGCCGGTAATTTGAGTCGTCCTTGGAGGAGGAATTGCTACATACAAAAGTGAGGTAAACAAAAACCAGACAACCGTCGGAATGAGCGTGTACGCCCACAGAAGACTTATGCGTCCGACACTTGTCTGTCGCCCCAATAATCGCCCAATCAAAACCAGCACTGAAACGATGAACCCAAACCCACTCAGAGCCGAAACGAATAAAACGAACGCGTACCGAGAAAGAAGGAGCGGATGAAATGAAGCTATTTTTACCACGCTTGAAAGAGAAAAAAACAAACCAACCAAAAGACCGATATATACCATTTCTGCCGTGCGACCGCGTTTTTCGATATCCCTATAGGTCTCGTAGGGAGAAATAATAATTCCCACAAAATGATGAAAAAACGCAAAACCTGATTGAAGGAGTGCTGCGAGCATATATACTAGTCGTAAATGCTGGCTAAAACCCGCGCCTGCCTGCCGGCAGGCAGGCTGAAGATTAAAATCCTCTTTGAAGCAATGTCACCATCCGCACAATGGTTGTACCAAAAAACACATACACAATCCCCACAACAGCAGCACTCACGCCAAAAAAAGCAAGCCATGGCATAGTTTTTATGCGCCCGGTCACCATTTTGTATACATTGGTAAGCCTGCCAAACTGCTGGGGAGGCAATTCAGTCACCTCTTCCCACCTACGAAGAAAATTTTCGTATGACACATTATTCATAGTGATACAAACGACTCCACAAATGCGCGCCTTGCCCGAAACAATCGTGACTCAGCGCTTTTAAGCGTTATTGATAAGTGTTTAGCAATACCTAAGACTGAAACGCCATCTAAATACTTTAATAAAAGCACGGTCCTGTGAACAGGGAGCAACATTGCTAAAACACGGCGTATTTTCTCCTGCACCAAGGTCACGTCTAATTGTGCCTGCGGATCAAGAAGGGGCGAAATCAACGACTCAAGCTGCGGCATCTGAGAAAAAACAATGTGCTTAATTTTTTTCTTGCGATAATAATCGATAACTTTATGATGCGCTATAGAATAAAGATACGTTTGTATGCTGCTATTTCCCCGAAAATCACGGGCCGCTTCAAGAAACGCAAAAAGAATATCCTGCACTAAGTCTTCTGCATCTTCGTATATGCCCACCTTTGCATGCACGTACTTTTTAATCTTTGGGGAGTATGTCTTATAAAAGACGCCTGCACTACGGCGGTCTTTTTTGAGAAGCTGAGAAACGAGAGTAATGTCGTCCATGGGTTTTGTGAGTATACAAGATATTGAGATTTTGTGCGAATTTTCGTACACTGAAAGAATGAATATGGTCTATGCCGTCGAACTCTCTGAACTTTCCCCTTCAACCAT
>CAYIXE010000013.1:20856-22219 GCA_964367095.1 uncultured Gammaproteobacteria bacterium
AAAGAATGAATATGGTCTATGCCGTCGAACTCTCTGAACTTTCCCCTTCAACCATAACCACATTTGGAAAATTTACTGAGGTAATTGTCCAAAATATGTTTGTCATAGCTGGTATAGTCAGCTTATTTATCATGGTGCTTTCGGGATTTACGATCGTATTATCATCCGGAAACCCCAAGCAGGCAGAAAAAGGAAAAGCAGCGCTTACGGGTGCTGTCGTTGGACTGCTTGTCATCTTTGCGTCATTTTGGATTATTCAACTTATAGAATATATAACTAGTATAAAGATTTTAGACCCTGGGTTATAATACTATTATGGAACCAATTGTAGGATCTGTTGCCAGCCCTCTTCAGGGCAGTTACGCAAGCGTCTTTGGTGGATTTGGGGTTTTGGTTACCGGTATTTTGCGTCTCGTATTTGTGGCAGGAGGTGTATTTGCTCTGTTTAACTTTATTATCGCCGGATTTCAATATATGAATGCTGGCGGCGACACCAAAGCATTAAATTCTGCGTGGAACAAGATTTGGAACTCACTTTTGGGTCTTATCATCATCGTCGGGTCATTTGCGCTTGCAGCGGTCATCGGCAAACTGCTTTTTGGCGACGCAACGTTTATCCTAAATCCTAAAATAATAGGCCCATAAAACTATGAAAACAATATTTGCACAAGATTTAGGACGCATTGGCGAGGGCGGTGGGCTGGGGCCATTTGCCAATGTTTCAGATGGGACTGAGGGCCTGACAAACATATCTCGTCTTATATCCTCCATCATTGGATTTATGACCATTTCTGCATTTATATGGTTTATATTTCAATTTTTAATCGGCGGGTTTAACTGGATCACATCAGGGGGAGACAAGGCTAAGCTTCAATCCGCACGCGATCGCATCACTCATTCGATTATCGGGTTAATCATTGTGGTCATAAGCGTCGCGATACTTTCTCTCGTGGGTCAATTCTTTGGTATTGATTTCACGCTTTCAAATCCCGGAGGTATTATGAATTCTCTTTCCCAATAACATTATGACCACGCGCCTACTTGCACAAATTACTAATCCGGTTCTGCCGGGAAAACTAGGACAAGGAGGGTTGGAGTCTGGCTCATCTGCAATCGGCGATGTATTGGGCGCGATAATCGGCGCACTTATGATGTTTAGCTTTATAGCCGCCTTTCTTTATCTTCTTCTTGGCGGATTTGATTGGATTACATCAGGAGGCGACAAAACAAAACTTGCCTCCGCACGAGACAAAATCACGAATGCCCTCGTCGGCCTTGTCATCGTCGCGACTGTTTGGGCCATAACAGTACTTGTGGGACAATTTGTCGGTATTGATTTTCCAAACGTCCCTCTACCAACAGT
>CAYIXE010000014.1:0-21892 GCA_964367095.1 uncultured Gammaproteobacteria bacterium
CTTTGCTTGAACTCTCTTAAAACCCCGAGCGTAAGCTCGTGGGTTTATTTATAATCTAGACACAGGTACCAATTTTTCGTATAATCACTGTATTGAATTGTTGAAGCAAACGTAACAGTCCCGCTTCCGCGGGGCTTTTTATTGTTGTCGTCTTTTCTAATTAACCAAGTAACTAATTAACCAAGTAACTAATTAACGAACTAACTATTATGGCCCAACCACAAACACAAGTTACTCTAAATCGCGATATCGCTCTTGATAAAGTGCGAAATATCGGTATTATCGCGCACATTGACGCTGGGAAAACCACGACCACTGAGCGTATTCTTTATTACACCGGTCGCACGTACAAAATTGGCGACATTGATGAAGGTACGACGCAGATGGACTGGATGGAACAAGAAAAAGAGAGAGGCATCACTATTGTCTCTGCCGCCACCACCACATTTTGGAAAGAGTATCGTTTCAATATTATAGACACCCCCGGTCACGTCGACTTCACAGCCGAAGTAGAACGATCTTTACGTGTTCTCGACGGTGGCATTACAGTGCTTGATGCGGAAGAGGGCGTGCAATCACAATCAGAGACGGTCTGGCATCAGGCGGATAAGTACAACGTGCCGCGTATTTGTTTTGTAAACAAAATGGATAAAATTGGGGCTGATTTTCGTGGAACGATTGATCAGATTGAAACAAAGCTTGGGTGTCGCACTGCTGTCATGGTCGTGCCCATTGGTCGCGAGAATACCTTCAGAGGGAGTATTGATGTATTGACGAAAACGCCTATGGTCTGGGGAAGTGATGAGTTAGGCTCGCAAGTTGAGATATTGCCGGAAATTCCGGCAGAGCTCGTTTCCGAAGTAGAAAAAAGTCGACATGACCTGATTGAGCGCATTTGTGAGACAGACGACGCACTTTTGGAGAAGTATCTTTCGGGAGAAGAGCCGACGGTTGAGGAGTTGAAAGCTGCCCTTCGCCGAGCGACTATTGCGTATAAACTTGTGCCTATTTATTGCGGCACCAGTCTTCGCAACAAAGGAGTACAACCACTTCTTGATGCAGTTGTTGACTATCTTCCCTCGCCGCTTGATTTGTCAGATGTTACAGGAATTCATCCGAAGACCGAAGAGAAGATTACCAGAAAACGCACAAACGAAGAAAAGTTTTGCGGGTTGGCATTTAAGATTCAAATCGATCCGCACGTGGGGAAACTTACCTACATTCGTATTTATTCAGGAAAGCTTGAATCAGGTTCTTATGCATATAATTCCATCAAAAATGTTTCAGAACGCGTCGGCCGACTCCTTCTTATGCATGCCAATCAGCGCGAAGAAATTAAAGAAGCGTATGCCGGTGAGATCGTGGCTGTCGTTGGATTTAAAGATACGGTTACCGGCGACACTGTTTGTGACGGAGAATATCCAATAGTTCTTGAAAAGATTACTTTTCCGGAACCGGTTATTTCTTTAGCCATTGAGCCGAAAACCAAAAATGATCAGGAAAAGATGGGTTTTGCATTGCAGCGCTTGAGCGAAGAAGATCCGACGTTTAAGATCAAAACAAACCATGAGACCAATCAGACGATTATTGCAGGCATGGGTGAGTTGCATCTTGAGATTCTCGTTGATCGTATGAAGCGCGAGTTTAAAGTAGACGCCAGTGTCGGGGCGCCGCAAGTGGCGTACAAAGAAACGATTAAGATAAAAGCTGAAGGAGAAGGCAAATATATTCGCCAAACTGGAGGGAGAGGCCAATACGGTCATGCGCTCATCCGCATCGAGCCCAAAGCACGGGGTGAGGGATTTGAATTCGTTGATGCGATTAAAGGCGGTACCATTCCGAATGAATATATTCCTGCAGTTGGCAAAGGTATTAAAGAAGCGCTTGAAAATGGCATACTTGCCGGCTATCCATTGGTAGATATTCAGGCGACGCTCTACGACGGCTCGTATCACGACGTCGACTCTTCAGAAATCGCGTTTAAAATTGCGGGATCCATGGCTGTGCAAGACGCGGTGAAGAAAGCCCAGCCTACCATCTTAGAGCCTATCATGAAGACTGAGGTCACCACACCTGATGAATATATGGGAGATGTGATTGGTGATTTGGCTTCCCGACGAGCGCAAGTAGTTGGTACGCAAAAGAGAGGAACAGTTACCGTTATTTTAGCAACTGTTCCTTTAGCAGAGCTGTCAGGATATGCGACCGTGCTTCGCAGTCTTTCAAAGGGGAGAGCCACGTATTATATGGAGCCGAGCCATTACGAAGAGGTACCCAAAAACATTCAAGAAAAGATCATTGCCAAAACTGTAGCCTGATGCTACAATGGACACTAGCGATCACGTAGTTCGTATTTTATTTATTGTTTTTAAAGGAGGATAGCTCTATGGCAGATTCAGTAAAATTTATTCGAAACAAACCACATTTAAACATCGGTACCATCGGTCACGTTGACCATGGTAAGACGACCCTTACCTCAGCAATCACCCACGTATTGGCAAAATCAGGTATGGCGAAAGCATTAAAATACGATGAAATCGATAATGCTCCAGAGGAAAAGGCAAGGGGCGTCACGATTAATATCCATCATTCTGAATACGAAACCGTCAAACGCCATTACGCACACATTGACGCTCCGGGACACGCTGATTATGTAAAGAACATGATCACAGGAGCTGCTCAAATGGACGGAGCAATCCTTGTCGTATCAGCGCCCGACGGCCCAATGCCGCAAACACGGGAACATATTCTACTTGCCAAGCAAGTAGCAGTGCCGGCAATAGTTGTGTTTATGAACAAGTGCGACATGGTAGACGACAAAGAGCTTTTGGATCTTGTTGAAATGGAAGTTCGAGAGCTTCTTACCAAATACGGCTATCCAGGAGATCAGATTCCCGTTATCCGTGGTTCAGCGCTTAAAGCGATTCAAGGCGATGCGGATGCCGAAAAGTCGATTACCGATCTTATGAGCACTGTCGACGAATATATTCCAGATCCTGTGCGAGAATTAGACAAGCCATTTTTGATGCCGGTTGAAGACGTCTTCTCAATCAAAGGTCGAGGAACAGTTGTCACAGGACGTGTGACTCGCGGCAAGGTCAAAGTTGGTGAGACGATTGAAATCGTCGGTATCAAGCCAACGCAATCAACAGTCGTTACCGGGGTCGAAATGTTTCGAAAGATTCTTGATGAAGGATTGGCCGGAGATAACGTCGGGGTTCTTCTTCGAGGAATTGAAAAAGAACAGGTCGAACGCGGTCAAGTATTAGCAGTCGTTGGCTCAGTAAAGCCTCACACAGAGTTTGAGGCAGAAGTCTATGTACTTGCCAAAGAAGAAGGCGGACGACACACGCCATTTTTCACAGGTTACAGACCACAATTCTATATCCAAACGACCGATGTTACAGGAGAAGTGACATTGCCGGCAGGAGTTGAAATGGTTATGCCCGGGGATAGTACAAAAATGAACGTGAAGCTTATCGTAGCAGTTGCTCTTGAAGAAGGATTGCGGTTTGCAATTCGTGAGGGCGGACACACAGTAGGCGCTGGTGTCATTATAAAAATCATCGCGTAAAAGTTAATCTTTTTTAAATATTAATATGGGACTAAGCGTTGCGAAGATTGAAAGTCAGGCGCGCCGTGTAAAAATACTTACTGGCGATGATGAATTATTGGTGGATGATGGTGAGCTAACGGATGGTTTTTTGAATGTTCCGTTAGGTAGATCAGCCAGAAGAGGTAGTTGGCTGAAAATGAAAGTTGTAGGCAATTCCGTTGGCGGCGCCGCTGAAATTATTGTTAGTGATAGCCTTGACAAGAAATTTCGCAAGAAACCAACAAGATTACCTGATTTTGAAAAAAGAACTTCATATAAGATGTTTAGAGAAGATGATAAACCTGCATTTAAAGCAGTATAAATCGTTTAGCACATTAATTTGTCGATTTAGGAATATACTATGCCAAAAGGTCGTATTCGAGTCAGGTTAAAAGCGTATGACAGCAGGGTCATTGACGACTGTTGTCAAAAAATACTGGATACCGCCATTCGCACGGGAGCAAGAGTTGTGGGACCAGTGCCTCTCCCTACGGATAAGCAGCATTTCAATGTTGCCAAGGCCACTTTTATTGACCGCAATAGCCGTGAAGATTTCATGGTCAAAACACACAAGCGACTGATTGACATAGTAGAGCCGACTGACAAGACGATTGATCAACTCATGCATCTGGATTTGCCAGCAGGAGTAGATATTGAACTTAAGATGTAAGAGATACTCTATCCGCCCAAGGCGGATAAAAGTCTCGGATGAGGATAATACGATCCCGCCGTGGCGGGATCATTTTTTTTGATGAGTGCTTGATGAGCCAATGCATATTGGCGAGTTTAGCAATCATCAATCCACCTGCAATCGCAACACGAGCCGCGCCCCGCCATGGCGGGGGTAAGGCGAGTGTTAAGATGCGGCGGATAGTAAAACTTATATGATGACTGCAATGTTAGGTATTAAAGGACAACAAACACAAACGTTTACCCAAGATGGGACACGTATTCCTGTCACGGTTATTTTGACGGGGCCAAATTATATTACCAAAATTGATGACAGTGCGATGGGCAAAAGCATTCAGCTCGGGATTGGTACACTCAAATCTCTCTCAAAAGCTGAAATTGGACACATAAAAAAAGCGGGGCTGACACAAAAGCTCCGTTTTTTACGCTCATTTCCTGTAGATATTATAGAAGATACCGACACGATTGGCAAAGAAATAGCGATTGATCAAGTATTTGCCGTCGGCGATACGATTCGTGTCACAGGCACCAGCAAAGGCAAAGGGTTTGCCAGTGCTATCAAAAGATATGGATTTAAAGGCGGCCCTCGTACACACGGACAATCAGATCGCGAAAGAGCACCAGGATCTATCGGTGCTACCACCACACCGGGCCGTGTATTTAAAGGCAAACGCATGGCAGGACGCATGGGCAATGATCGTGTGACCGTGCGTAATTTGACCCTCGTTGGCATTAATCTTGAGAAGCATACGATTACCGTGAAGGGATTGGTCCCAGGAGCCAAAGACGGATTACTTATTATAGCCAAAGAACCAGCAAAAAAAGTAAGTCAGAAGGACTAATATGGCAACGACCGTGAAAAAACCTACAGCTAAAAAACTAAAAACCACAAAAAAAGCGGTTACTAAAGTAGTGGAAAAAAAGCCCGCAAAAAAAGTGGTAAAAGTTCCTGTATCTGTAGGCATGAGTGTTCCTGTATACGACGCCACAGGTACTTCCAAATCAACGATGAAGCTTCCACAAGAATTATTTGGCATAGAAATAAATACCACGCTCTTGGCGCAAGCCATACGTGTGTATCAAGGCAATCAACGAGCAGGTTCAGCATTTGTGAAAACCCGCGGTCAAGTAGAGGGATCTTCCCGAAAGATTTATAAACAAAAAGGCACAGGTCGCGCGAGACATGGCAGCATCAGAGCACATATTTTCGTCGGTGGCGGCGTTGTGTTTGGTCCGACACACCAAAATTTTAAGGGAGCCTTAACCAAGAAGATGAAAATAGTTGCCCTCACGTCAGCATTTTCAGTGAGACTTAAAGATAATGCAATTTTTGTCGTTGACGGGCTAGAAACACTTGTCCCAAAAACGAAACACATCGTAACGCTTATTAAAGGATTAGGTATTTCCGGTTCCATACTTATTTTGCATACAACGGGTGCTACCAATGTCCTTCAAGCCGCAAGAAACATACAAGATCTTGATGTATTACCGATGACTCATGTTCATCCGTATGCACTCGTATCCCATAAATACATAATCATTATGAAAAAAGCGGTTGAAGATGCTTTAAAACAGTTTATGAAAAAGGACTAATCTATGGACATTGTGAAACGACCAATCATGACAGAAAAATCTATGTTTTTAGCTTCTACCGGGTGGTATACGTTTGCCGTTTTATTAAAGTCGCGCAAAGAAGATATTATCAAAGCGATAAACGCTTTGTACTCCGTGACGGTTACCGATGTGCGCACCATGCGAGTGGCAGGGAAAACGAGAAAGTCAGGCAAACGCGCAAAGCCCGTCACGCGTGTTGATTGGAAAAAAGCACTGGTGAGACTTCAAAAAGGGCAAAGAATAAGTATTTTTGATGTATCAGAACAGTCGGGGAAATAACTATGGCAGCGAAAAGATCAAAATCATTGCAATCAATACTCCCGAAAAATTCAGGACGCGATATGTTCGGTCATATATCAGTGCGTCACCAAGGCGGCAGGCAAAAGCGTTTTTATCGCGTGATTGATTGGAAACGTGATAAAGACGGTATTAGTGCGACAGTGACTGCTATAGAGTATGATCCAAATCGCACAGCGGATGTTGCGTTGCTTACCTATAAAGATGGAGAGAAGCGTTATATTTTGTCACCCGTTGACCTTGTGGTCGGTGCGACGGTACAATCAGGAACGGACATTGAGGCAAAGCCCGGTAATGCATTGCGACTCCGCGATATACCAGTCGGAACTTTAATTCACAATATTGAAATTAAACCAGGGCGGGGTGCGCAAATGGTCCGATCAGCAGGAAACGCCGCTGTTTTATTGTCCAAAGATGGCGATACCGTACAAATTAAGCTGCCATCCGGCGAAGTCAGATTTTTCTCAAGCCTTGCCCGCGCGACAGTTGGCCAAGTCGGCAATATTGATTGGAAAAATAGAGTCATAGGATTAGCGGGAAATGCGCGTCATAGAGGCATACGCCCAACGGTTCGAGGTGTTGCTCAAAATCCGCGAAGTCATCCGCACGGAGGCGGAGAAGGAAAGTCGGGAATCGGGATGAAATCACCCAAAAGTCCATGGGGCAAAAGGACGCTTGGCAAACGCACAAGAAAACGCAGAAAATATTCAGATAGCATCATAGTAAAAAGGAGAAAATAATTTATGTCCAGAAGTACCAAAAAAGGTCCATACATCGATCCGCGCGTTTTAGCGAAAGTGAATAAGCAAAAGGCAGGGGGTAATCTAGATCCTATTAAAACATGGGCAAGAAGCTGCCAAATATCGCCTGAATTTGTCGGACACAAATTTGCAGTTCACAACGGTCGTATATTTGTTGAAGTATTTGTGACCGAGGGAATGGTAGGACACAGATTAGGAGAATTTTCACCAACTCGTACGTTTAGAGGTCACGGACAAGTGACAAAGAGAACAGCAGACAAGACGTAAAAGTTAATTAGCAAGACCAGTTACTTAGCAACACAAGATAGATGTTTTACTAAGTAACTAATTAACTAATTAACTAATTAACTAACTATGGAATACAAAGCGACAGCCAAATATATTCATATGAGTCCTAGAAAATTGCGCCTTATGGCGGATAGTATTCGTGGCATGGGTGTTTTAGAAGCGTTAGCGGGATTAGACGCTGCATCACAGAGAAGTGCAAAGCCCTTGGCCGTACTTATACGATCAGCAGCAGCAAATGCAAAGGTGAAAAATGCAAAAATTGGTCCGTTAGTGATTTTTAAACTTGAAGTTGATGGCGGTCCAGCGCTAAAGCGTTGGCATGCGGTGAGCAAAGGTTCAGCACATGCGTACAAAAAGCGCATGTCGCACGTCACAGTCACACTGACAGAGGAAAAAAAGGAGAAATAATATATGGGACAAAAAGTACATCCATACGCATTTAGACTTGGGCCATTGTATACGTGGGTTTCTCGGTGGTTTGCTGACGACAAGAGATACTCAGGGTTGCTCATTCAGGATTTATTGCTTCGAGATGAGTTGTTCTTGAAGCTAAAAACGGCCGGCCTTGGACTTTGTGAAATTGAACGATCGATAAATAAGATAAAAGTAATCCTTCATGTTTCGCGTCCTGGTATGGTGATAGGTCGAGGGGGATCCGGACTTGAGGATATAAAAAAGTTTGTTGAAAAAAAGCTTGTGACGATAGCAAAAGAGAGAAAGCTTAGTAAGACAATATTTGATCCAACAAAAATGAAGGTCGAAATGGTTGTTGAACCTATTAAAGAGCCAAATCTTAACGCCCATTTGGTCGCGGTAAATATTGGAGACCAAATGTTAAAGCGTATGCCGCACAAAAGGGTCTGCGTGCAAATGGTTGATCGTGTTATGACGGCTGGAGCCAAGGGAGTGAAGATAAAGCTTGCCGGCCGTATTGGGGGAGCTGAGATAGCACGAAGAGAAACGTATAAGCAGGGATCTATCCCATTATCAACAATTCGTGAAAATGTCGATTATGCCGAAGTACCATGTCTTACGAAATCAGGATATGTCGGGATAAAAGTGTGGATATGTAAAAAAGCGAATTAGTTAATTAGCAAGACCAGTTACTTAGTAACACAAGTTCGTTTTACTAATTAACTAAGTAACTAATTAACTCATTGCTAAAAATTATGTTAGCACCAAAAAGAGCCAAACATCGCAAACAATTTAGAGGCCGTATGAAAGGCAAATCCATTCGTGGATCCGTTATTTCATTTGGTGACTTTGGATTAAAGGCTACAGAACCAGGGTGGGTGACAAGCAGGCAAATTGAGGCAGCCAGAAAAGCGCTCACGCATACAATACGAAGAGGGGGAAGAGTATGGATCCGAATTTTTCCCGATAAGCCAATTACGAAAAAGCCGCCGGAAACCCGCATGGGAAGTGGTAAAGGTGAAGTAGCGGAATATGTGTGCGTTGTAAGGCCTGGGCGGATTATGTTTGAAATGGGAGGAGTCACTGTGGAGCTTGCGAAGGAAGCCATGAGATTAGCGGCCATTAAATTACCAATTCGAGCGAAATTTGTAGAACGGGAGAAGCACGTATGAAACGAAAAACAAAGGATCAGATACTACATTCGACCGTTGCAGAACTCAAAAAAAAGGTGGGAGATTTAAAGATTGCTATTGTTGAAGAAAAAATGAAACGATATAGCACGCAAGTCAAAAATGTTCGAGTTACCAAAGGTATGCGTATTCACCTTGCGATGGTTAAGACAGTTCTTACTGCCAAGCTTTTTAGAGAAAGGGAAGTTCTATGAAAAAAAATACAGTAAAACGCGCCAAATCAATAATTTCAAAAGCACGATCAATCAGCGGTGTGGTCGCTTCGACGAAAAATAAAGATACGGTTATCGTTGAAGTAATCAGAATGACAAGGCATCCGATGTATCGTAAAGCGGTGCGGCGAACGAAAAGATTTGCCGCACATGTTTTAAACCTTGATCTTATCGTAGGAGATAAAGTCATCATGAAAGAAGTGCCGCCGATAAGCAAAACAAAACATTTTCTTATCGTTAGTCGAGAAGACCGAAAGGTGATTGTATGATCCAGAGACGCACAAAATTAACAGTGGCGGATAATTCAGGAGCCATAGAGATGGTGGTTATCCATATATATGGTGCTTCAAAGAGAATGAAGGCATCAATTGGAGATGTCGTGCAGTGCGTGGTGAAAAAAGCAGATCCAAACGGTATAGTGAAAGACGACGAAATGGTGCAAGTCGTTGTGGTGCGTACACACAAGGAATTTCATCGAAAAGATGGGTCATATATTCGTTTTGATGACAACGCAGGAGTGGTGATTGATAACAGAAAAGATAAAAATCCAAGAGGCACGCGCGTCTTTGGTCCAATTGCCCGCGAGCTAAAAGACAAAGGATTTGATAAAATAGTCAGTCTTGCACCAGAAGTATTTTAAAATGCACACTATGAAATTTAAAATTGGAGACACAATTATCGTGACACTGGGAAAAGATAAGGGTCGTAAAGGGAAAATCGATGCGGTTTTTCCAAAGGCACATGAAGTGAAAGTACCGGGTGTTCACATTGTCAAAAAGCATATGAAAAGAAAAGATGAAAAAAATGCCGGCGGCATTGTGGAAATCGTAAAACCCATAGCCACGTCAAAAATCGCACTCGTTTGTCCTTCATGTAGCAAACAAACGCGCATTGGATATTTGGTTACAAAAGACCTGCCTGCCGGCAGGCAGGGTGAAAAAGTTCGTGTGTGTAGAAAATGTCATAAAAAGATATAAACATATGAATCTATTACATAAAAAATACAACGACGAAATAACAGGCGTTCTTATGAAACAGCTTGGTATCAAAAACGTCATGGCAGTACCAAAACTTGTCAAAATTGTTGTGAACGTGGGGCTTGGTGAAGCGCTTAAAGATAAAAAAGTTATCGAGAAAGTGAGTCAGCAGTTGGCTGTCATTACCGGCCAAAAGCCACAGCCGCGCAAGGCCACGCGTGCAATTTCAACATTTAAATTGAGGGCTGGCGATGTAATCGGAGTTCGTGTGACCTTGAGAGGGACTAGGATGTATGACTATTTTCAGCGACTTACCATGGTAGCCCTTCCTCGTGTTCGCGACTTTCGCGGCGTATCAAACAAAGCATTTGATAATACCGGTAATTATACGTTGGGGTTGTCAGAGCAGATTATTTTCCCGGAACTTGAGTATGGTATGATCGACAAAATTCGAGGGTTTGAAACGACATTTGTCACGACCGCTAAGACAAACGAACATGCAAAGGCACTGCTTGAAGCACTTGGTATGCCGTTTTCCCGCGAAGCGGGATCCGGCTCCGCCGGAGCGAGGTAACTATGGCAAAAACATCTGATATCGTCAAATTTGAACATAAACAAAAGTTTGCAGTGAGGCATAGGAATCGCTGCATGCTTTGTGGGAGATCAAGAGCCTTTATGCGTAAATTTAAACTGTGTCGTATTTGTTTTAGAGAATTAGCGCACAAAGGGGCGCTTCCGGGTGTAATAAAAGCGTCGTGGTAAGCCTGCCTGCCGGCAGGCAGGGAGAAAGGTAACAATATGATGATAAGTGATCCTGTAGGAGACATGTTAACAAGAATTAGAAATGCCGCAATGGCTCATAACAGAGTTGTTTTAGTGCCGACGAGCAAATTAAAAATGGCAGTGGCTACACTTCTTTCCAAAAAAGGATATGTCAAAGATGTAAAGGAAATAGGAGAGGGTACTTTAAAAACTCTTCATATGGAATTAACGTACGAAGGAAAAGAACCAGTGGTAATCGGGATGAAACGAGTAAGTAAGCCCGGACTGCGTTGGTATGTAGGAAAAAAGAAAATTCCCGTTGTCATGGGTGGCGCGGGTATTTCAGTGGTCAGCACGCCCAAAGGTGTGATGACGGGAAAAGATGCGATAAAGCTCGGGCTTGGCGGAGAATTATTGTGTGAAGTTTGGTAAATATATATGTCACGAATAGGAGATACAGAAATTTTGGCGCCAAAAGAAGCGACACTTTCAGTCGAAGGATCTTTGGTGGTTATAAAAGGACCGAAGGGAGAGTTGACACTTTCGATACCAAAAGGAATTTCTGTTGTATCAAAAGAGCCTGGGACATTTACCGTTGAAAAAAAGGGAATAAGTAAAAAATTAAACGCGATGCACGGGACTATACGCGCCTTACTTGCCAACAATGTCGTGGGTGTTACAAAAGGCTGGACCAAACAGTTGGAACTCTCAGGCGTTGGGTATCGGGCCACAATGCAAGGCGTAAGCCTTTCGTTTTCTGTAGGATTTTCACATCCTGTCGTCGTGCGTCCGATGTCAGGCATATCATTCTCAATTACAGAAGGTAAAGTGCTCGTTTCAGGAATTGATAAATATCTTGTAGGACAAACAGCCGCTATCATTCGTGCAATTAAGCCTCCTGAACCGTACAAAGGCAAGGGAATTAAATATACGGGCGAATATGTGCGTCGAAAAGCAGGGAAGTCAGCAAAAGCAGTTGGGGGTGCGAAGTGACGTCTTACGTCATCCTGAGCGATCCGCCAGCGGCGGAGAGTCGAAGGATCCAGATAATATAAGGAGACCATATGGTAGAACAACAAAGAAGACAATTGCGTCAGAAGCGAAAAGCAAGCATTCGTGCGCGTTTAAGCGGCACTGCGAAAGTACCGCGTCTTGCTGTGTATCGTTCAAACACGCGCCTTTCGGCACAGCTTATCGATGATGAAAAAAGTGTGACGCTTGAATCAGCATGGGTGAAGGGAAAGAATGCTTTTTCAGCGAAACTTTTAGGAACAGACATAGCAGCAAAAGCAAAAGCCGCAGGGATTAAAAAAGTTGTCTTTGATCGCGGCGGATTTCGTTATCACGGCTCGGTTAAAGAAGTGGCAGATATGGCGCGCGAGGGAGGGTTAGTTTTTTAAGAAAGGCATTTTATGATGAACAATAATTCAAACAGACCAAGACAACAGCACGTAGTGCCCCCTGGTGAATTTGAGGAAAAAGTTATACAGGTAAACCGCGTATCGAAAAAAACCAAAGGGGGAAACAAGGTTGGTTTTTCGGTCCTTGTCGTAGTAGGGGATAAAAAGGGGCGGGTTGGAGTAGGATTGGGGGGAGCGCCAGACGTCCAATCATCGGTCAAAAAGGCTGTAGTTTACGCAAGGAAACATATTATTACCGTGCCCTTGAAGGGAACGACCATTCCTCATATGGTACAGCTTAAACTCGGGGCCGCGCGCATCATGATAAAGCCGGCTCCTCCAGGCACCGGTGTACGGGCAGGTGGACCAGTGCGTGCGGTGGTGGAAGCGGTAGGAATTAGGGACATCGTTTCAAAGATATTGGGAACAAATAACAAAGCATCAAATGTCTACGCGACCATTGCCGCGCTAAAGAAGTTAAAGCATATAAAGCAAATAGCATAAGGGAATGTATGAAATTACACAAACTTCCAACATTGGTGAAAACAAAGATGAAACGCTTAGGTCGCGGGCATGGATCAGGTCGGGGAAAAACCTCCGGACGCGGGACGAAAGGTCAAAAAGCGCGAGGCACTGTGCCGCGGGATTTTGAAGGCGGACAGTTGGCATTGACGAAACGTTTTCCCCTTCTTCGCGGAAAAACACGCAACAAATCTCAAAAGCCCTATACCGTAACGCTTCGCGTTTCCCGACTTACCATTATGGACGCTTTATCAAAGGTCACCCTTGAAACGCTTAAGAAATATGGTATCGTGGATAAGACCGTGTCAAAAGTGAAGCTTGTACGCGGGGGAATTATTGATAAGGCCCTAGCGGTAATGATTCCATTATCTAAAGGAGCCAAAGAAGATATACAAAAAGCCGGCGGATCAATTGGATAAGAGAAACTCTCTGCTCTATGAATACATTTTTTTCGGCATTTGCCAATAGTTGGAAGACGAAAGAATTACGTCGAAAAATACTTGTCACGATTTGGATTTTTGTGATATTTCGTATATTTGCTCATATACCTATCCCTGGTATTGATCGCGAAAAATTGGCACAGTTATTTTCCCAAAATCAATTTTTAGGACTTTTGGATATTTTTTCAGGCGGTACACTTGTTAATTTTTCGGTTCTTGCCTTAGGACTAAATCCCTATATCAACGCATCCATCATCCTCCAACTTCTTACTATTGTGTTCCCAAAGCTTGAGGAGTTATCCAAAGAAGGTGATTTCGGTCGAGAGAAAATTAATCAGTATACGCGTTTTCTTACCGTTCCACTGGCGGTCGTTCAATCGATCGGTATGTATATACTCCTTCGTAATCAGGGCATTGTGCAGACGTTTAATCCATTGACTCTTGTGTCTGTTATCCTGACGATGACTGCGGGAACGCTTTTGGTTATGTGGATAGGCGAGCTTATCACCGAATACGGGGTAGGGAATGGTATTTCGCTTCTTATATTTGCCGGTATCGTGGGTCGTTTGCCTGTCGTTGTATTTCAGACTGCTAGTACGGTTACAGCTGAGTCGATAAGCAGCATGATTCTTTTTGGCGGTGTGGCGCTTGTCGTTATCTTTGGTGCGGTATTTATGAATGAGGCAGTAAGACGTATTCCAGTTCACTACGCTCGTCGCGTGAGAGGTAATAAAATTTATGGCGGCAATGTCTCTTATTTGCCGCTTCGGGTCAATCAAGCGGGTGTCATCCCTATTATTTTTGCTGTATCTTTAGTACTTTTACCATCTCTTCTTGGCGGATTCTTGCAACAACTAGCAAATCCAGCGATGGCAAACCTCGGTCGTTTTATGACCGGACTATTTAATCCAAATAGCATCTCATACAATGTCATATACTTTTTGCTTGTTATCGGGTTTACGTATTTTTATACTGCAATTACCTTTAATCCAGGAAAAATTGCTTCTGAAATTCAAAAGCACGGAGGATTTATTCCGGGTATTCGTCCGGGCACCCCGACATCATCGTATTTAAATTATATCCTCACCCGCATTACGCTTGCCGGCGCGTTGTTTTTAGGTATTCTGGCTGTATTTCCATCTCTGGCTCGTTCAGTCTCAGGCGTGTCGACTTTGCTTGTTGGAGGTACTGGGGTACTAATCGTGGTTTCAGTCGTTTTAGAGACCGTAAAGACCCTTGAGGCACAACTTGTGATGAGAAATTATGAAGGATTTTTAAAGGAGTAAATTATGCATATTGTTTTTTATGGTCCTGAAGGATCTGGCAAAGGAACGCAAGCGAAGTTATTAAGTGAAAATCTGCATTTGCCGATTCTTACAAGCGGCGACTTGGTTCGTGATGCAGCGGCAAATGATAAAGGTATTATTGGAGAAGTTGTCCGACAATCACTTCAAGAAGGCAAATATGTCGCTGACAGTGAAATGTTTGTTTTATGGAAATGGCGTTTGAAAGAGGAAGATGCCAAAGGTGGTTGGATTATGGATGGATTTCCAAGAAACGTTGAGCAAGCGAAATTTTTATTCGAAAAGCTTGATAAATATGGATATAAAGTAGAAAAAGTTATTTACCTGAATTTATCAGAAGAAGAATCCTATCGTCGACTTATAAAACGCGGGCGACCCATACACCCAGGCAGTAACGAGCTTCACGATTCACCGGAACGCATTAAGAGTCGACTTGAATTGTATAAAGAAGGCGAGAAAGACGTACTAGAGTATTATCGACTACAAGGAGTATTGTCTGAAATTAATGCAGACAACTCGATTGAAAAAGTTCATGAGGATATTTGGAGAAGTGTTTCATGAGTACTTCGTTTCATCTCATTGCACTGGTTGGTATGCCTGGATCAGGGAAGAGTGTGGCTGCAGAATTTTTTAAGAAACGAAATATCCCTGTTTTGCGTTTTGGAGATCAGACTGATATTGGGCTTAAGGAACTTAATCTTTTAAGAAACGAAAAAAATGAGCGATGGTATAGAGAAAAACTGCGAGTTGATTTTGGGATGGCTGCAATGGCGATAAAAATTGAGCCGCGTATTGTCCAATTAAGTAAGACAACAAATACTATTGTTCTTGATGGATTATATTCATGGGAAGAATACGTGTATCTAAAGCACAGATTTCTACAGCTTAAACTTCTCTGCATGTATGCACCACCTCCATTACGGTATATGCGATTATCAAAAAGAAAGATTCGACCGTTGACAGAAGATGAAGCGCGCAGTCGAGACATTTCAGAGATAGAAAATTTACATAAGGGTGGACCGATTGCAATGGCTGACTTTCTTGTCGTCAACGATGGCTCAGAGAAAGAATTTCTTATGAAACTGGAAGTACTTGCCACACGCATTCTATGAAGCAAAACGATTGGAATAAAATTACAGCCATGAAGTCAGCGGGCCAAACGCTTGGTACGATTCTTTCTGAACTGCTCAAGCTGTCTGTTGCTGGCGTTTCCCTCAAGGAAATTGAGGCGTTGGCTATAGCAAAAATTCTTAAAGCCGGCGGCAAACCATCATTTACAACCGTTGGTAATTATAAATGGGCCACCTGTCTTTGTGTCAACGACGTTATAGTCCACGGTATTCCCACAGAGTATGTGCTCAAAGATCAGGATCTTTTAACGATTGATATAGGAATGCTTCGTGACGGATTTCATACGGATACGGCATGGTCAAAAGTCATTGGAAACCCAAAAAAAGATGTCAAGCAGTTTTTAGACGTAGGGGAAAAGGCTCTTTTTGCGGCAATTGACATGGCAAGAATAGGCAATAGAGTGGGACATATCTCAAAGTCTATCCAAGATGTGGTATCGGCTAAGGGATATGGAATTGTGCGGTCTTTAGTAGGACACGGCGTCGGCAAGACGCTTCATGAAGCACCACAAATCCCTGGGATATTAAAGGGTAAGATTGAAAAAACTCCTGAGCTTTCCGAGGGGATGACTATCGCTATTGAGGTGATTTACACTATGGGGAACCCTAAGATGGTTTATGTCAACGATGATGGGTGGTCTATAGGAACCAAGGATGGGTCGCTTACTGCTGTTTTTGAGCATACGGTAGCAATTACTGATGGAGAGCCTATGGTGTTGACCCGTTCGGCAGGGCTTCGACGGTGAGCTCAGTCGAACCGGTTATCCTGAGCGAAGTCGAAGGATACGTGCTGAGCAAAGTCGAAGCATTGACCAAATCGATTGTATAAGCTACAATAAGCTCTCATACCGTAAGTCCCGTTAATATTAAGCGGGCTAGTTTTTAGTTTTTTTCGGGGATACTCTAACGTATGGTGCATCAAGGAAACATTGAAATAGATGGAGAAGTGTCTGAATGTTTGCCGAATACGTTATTTAGGGTGAAACTTGTCAATGGTCACGTAGTACTTTGTCATCTTTCAGGGAAGATGCGATTAAACTTTATTCGCATTATGCCTGGCGATAAAGTGAAGCTTGAAATGTCGCCATATGATCCGGCGAAGGGTAGAATAATTTATAGATCGAAATGATATTTTATGAAAGTTCGAGCAAGTGTCAAACCAATGTGTAGAAAATGCAAAGTAGTTCGCCGTCGCGGACGCGTGTATATAATTTGTGCGACGCCAAAGCATAAACAGAGGCAGGGATAATATTATGGTGCGTATTTCAGGAATCGATTTACCAAGTGAAAAAAGACTCGATATTTCATTGACGTACTTGTATGGAATAGGGAGATCAAATGTTAAGGGAATTTTAGAAAAAGCGAAGCTTGATCCTGCACGACGCATGAAGACCTTAACCGATGACGAAGTGAGTAAATTAACCAAGCTTATAGAAAAAGAAGCAGTGGTAGAGGGAGATTTGCGGCGGGCAATTGGAGAGTCGATCAAAAGACTTGTCGAAATTAAATCCTATCGTGGTATGCGGCACAGTAAGCGGTTGCCGGTTCGCGGTCAAAGAACCAGAACAAACGCGCGCACAAGAAGAGGCAAACGTATGACGGTAGGGGCACTCAAAAAAGAAGATCGCGCAAAGTTAGATACAGAAAAGCCCACAGAAGGAAAAGCATAATATGGCAGCCAAATCGACCAAAGTGATCCCTACCAAAGGGAAAATATATATTACGGCCACGTTTAACAATACACTGGTCACATTAACCGATGAGAACGGAAACACGCTTTTTTGGGGTTCATCCGGGCTCGTTGGATTTAAGGGTGCTCGGCGGGCGACTCCCTATGCGGCCACTACCGCAGTCGAGACCGTTGCCAGAAAAGCTATGGATGGCGGCATGCGGGAGGTCGCCGTATATATCAAAGGTCCGGGTGCTGGTCGAGACGCATCACTTCGAGCACTCAAATCCGTCGGACTTGGCATTAGCTTGATAGCTGACGTTACGCCAATTCCACACAATGGCGTGCGACCGAAGAAAAAGAGGAGAGTTTAATATGGGACGATATACAGGACCAAAAAATAGATTAGCACGAAGAGAGGGTATGGATTTAGGATTCAAAACAGTTGGATCCAAATCTCATGCTTCTTTGCTTCGTCGATTAAATATAGGACCTGGCCAGCATGGTGCGAAGGGCAAAAGGAAGCAATCTGCTTTTGGCATACAACTTCGGGAAAAACAAAAAATGAAGCGGATGTATGGAATGCTTGAGAGGCAATTTCGAAAAAACTTTCAAATGGCTCGTAAATTCCGAGGCAACACAGGAGATATGTTGGTTCAATTTCTTGAGCTTCGTTTGGATAATGTATTATACCGACTAGGACTTTCTCCTACCAGATCGCTTGCGCGTCAACTTGTTTCTCACGGGCATACAGTAGTTTCAGGAAATCGCATAAATATTCCATCCTACATGGTAAAAGTAGACGATGTAATCACGTTAAAACCAAAGGGCTTGGAAATTCCCGCGGTCAAAAAGCAATTAGAGGATAAAACATATGTTCCGGCCGGGTGGCTTTTGCGTCAGGGGCCAACGGGAAAAATTGTACGATTGCCGGAAAGAGCAGATGTCAAAGAAGATCTCAATACACAATTAATTGTAGAATATTATTCACGTTAGAAGGAGGGTGTTAGTATGATAGAACCAAATTTTGCAGTAAAGGCCCAAGTCGAACAGCCTGGATATGGCATGTTTGTCATAGAGCCGCTCGTTTCAGGGTATGGACACACACTAGGAAATAGTCTTCGACGCGTTCTTTTGTCTTCCCTTCAAGGGACAGCGCTTACCAGTGTCAAAATTAATGGTGTTAGCCATCAGTTTTCAGCATTGTCAGGACTCAAAGAAGATATTGTTGAGCTTATTATGCATTTGAAGAAAATTCGCTTAATGCTTGAGGGAAGCGAAACAGCCACAATTAAGTTATCCAAAAAAGGTCCGTGTATCATTACAGCTGCCGACTTTGATATGTCAGCAGGTGTCACGATTGTAAATCCTGATTTAGTCATCGCAACGCTTTCAGATAAGAAAGCTGAGCTAATTCTTGAGGCAACGGTCGAGAAAGGGTATGGCTACGTGCATGCCAATGACATGGTGGTTGGTGAGCTTGGGAAAATCCCAATGGATGCTTTGTTTAGTCCGGTATTTCGCGTGAATTATAGGGTTGATGCGACACGTGTGGGACGCATGACAAACCTCGACAAGCTTGTTATGGAAATCTGGACCGATGAAACGGTATCACCCGCTGACGCATTAAAGCAGGCTGCCAAGGGGCTTGTTTCTTTCTTTTTACAGGTTTATGAACCGAAAGAAAAAGGATTAGAAGAGAGTGTTTTGGTAATCCCATCCGTGTCTGATGAAATCCTGAAGATGCGTATCGAGGAGCTCGATATTCCAACACGTATTGTCAATGCTCTTTCAAGAGGAAACATAGAGACCATTGGTCAGCTTTTGGGGACACCAAAGCCAGAACTTATGAAGATAAAAAATCTTGGTGGTAAGTCCCTTACCATTGTAGAAGAAAAGCTCAAAGAAAAAGGCGTTTCAATAAATGTTTAATGAGTTAATTAGTTAATTAGCAAGGCCAGTTACTTAGTAAAATTTTTTACTAACTGACTAATTAACTAAGTAACTAATTAACTTTTATTACTAATTAACTATGCGACATGCAGTTTTTGGGAGGAAATTAAGTAGAACAGTCGATGAACGTAGACGTTTGTTTATGATTCTTCTGCGTTCATTATTTGGCTCAGGAAAAATTGTGACCACTGTGGCGAAAGCCAAGGCTGTGCGTCCAATGGCTGAGAAGCTTATCACGAAAGCCAAAAACGCCACAAGTTCTGACATGCGGCAAATTCGTAAAGTATTGGCCGATCGTGTGACCGTCGGGATCCTCATGGATTGGGCCAAAACAAGATTTACAAAAAGAACGAGTGGATTTACCAGGATGGTGCGTGTTGGAAGACGATTAGGAGATGCAAGTGAGACAGTCGAGCTTTCTTTTGTTGATGCCGCACCAGAGAAGTCAAAAGTTGTAAAGACTGAAGTAATCAAAGCAGTTTTACCTAAAGGCAAAGTCGTTGAAGGCAAAGTCGCCTCATCGGCGAAAGTAAAAGCAAACAAATAATGCATATGAACAAATCGACAGCATCAACGTCAGTAAAAAAGATTCAAAGAACGTGGCATCTTATCGATGCAAAGGGTATTATTTTGGGACGCGTTGCGGTAGAGATAGCGTCCAAGTTGATGGGCAAAACCAAACCATACTTTGTCCGATCATTGGATTGCGGAGATTTTGTCGTCGTTATCAATGCAAAACAAGTAGCGGTAACCGGGCATAAAGAAAAAGAAAAATTATACACGAACTATTCAGGGCATCCCGGGGGACTTAAAACAAAAGCGCTTTGGCAGCTGAGAGAAGAAACACCAACAAAAATTATTCGCAGAGCCGTAATGGGTATGTTGCCAAAGAATAAATTACGAAATAGAGTCATCACGCGTCTTTATATTTATGCAGACGAAAAACATCCGTATGGGGATAAATTTATCAAATAAACGTATGACAGACAAAAAACCAGAAGAAGTTGTCGAAGAAAAAATAATAGAAAAAAAAGGCGTTTCCTACTACGAAGCAGTGGGACGACGCAAAAATGCTACAGCTCGCGTGCGACTCTATGTCGTTAAAGATGCGTCTATCGTGATTAAGGGTGTCACAGTAGTAAAGGGGGACATGATTGTCAACGGCCGTCCCGCCGAGAATTATTTTCAAGGAGACATCTTTAAAAAGATGTATCAGGAAGCATTCAGAACTACGAATACATTAGGCCGATTTGCCATAAGCGTCACGACTACAGGCGGCGGCACGACCGGTCAACTAGGGGCCGTGATTCACGGCATATCACGCGCACTGATAAAAGTAGATCTTGAGAAGTTTAGACCAATACTTAAGAAACGCGGATTCTTAACCCGTGATCCGAGAGCCAAGGAACGCCGCAAGGCAGGCTTTGCCCACGCCGCCCGCGCCAAGAAACAAAGTCCGAAACGTTAACGCCCCCTGTGTCATTCCCGTAAACTCCTCTAGAATCCTCCAAACTCCTCTAAATCCTTTATGATCTTTGTGTGTTAAAAGGCCTCTCCCTTGCTGCGCCCCTCGTAGTCCCGAGTTTTTATCGAGGGACGAAGTGGGGCCCAAAATATGTAGGGGAGGCCCTGCCTGCGCAGGCAGGCTTATGAAATTTTATAAAAGGTCATTCCCGCGAAGGCGGGAATCCAGTCCCTAAGGTAAACTCCTTTAGAATCCTTTAAATTCCTCTATCTTTTTATGTGTTAAAGGCCTCTCCCTTGCCCCCGCCGTGGCGGGGTTTCAGCAAGGGGAGGCCTTATGAAATTTATCGTTTAGAGAATTCTTCAATAAGTTTTTTTTGTTCAGTTTTTTCAAGCGGTGACATTATCCGTTTCGAAAAAATATCCCACAATATAACTGCAGTTGCTACGGACACATTGAGGCTTTGTACAAATCCCTTCATTGGGATCATCACAACACGATCTGATTGGGCGATTGCCTCATGTGATAATCCACTATGTTCGTTTCCCACAAGCAATGCTATTTTTCCTTCGGGAAATTTCGCCGTAGCAAGCGATTCTGACTGGTCAGTCAATGCTGTCGCAATTATGGTATACCCATCTTGCACCAGTGTATTAATACACTGGTGCAAAGAATCAAATAGTGTAAAGTCGAGCCATTTGTTAGCACTTGAGCTCGATGCCTTGCCGACACGTTTAGGATTAAACGGCTTTTCTTTTTCAAATACAAAATACACGTTTTGAATTCCCAACGCGTCGCACGTGCGAAGAATTGCCGCTGCATTATGCGGGTCATGGATATCTTCAAGGACGACAACGATGTCACTTCGACGGCTCTTAACGACTGTAGTAATTCTATCTAATCGTTTCTTCTGCATGAACACAGTATATCGTGTTTGCATTGTACGTGAAAGCTAGTTTACTATTAGTTATTGTGATGAAGTAGTCAATAAATATGCTATAGCATATTTATTGACTACTTCAAATTAGATAATATTTTATTAAATTCCTGTAGATTCCTCTAATTTCCTTTATAATTCTGTAGATAGTATAGTAAATGTATGAAAAGAAAGTCATTGGGTTTTTGGTGGATTCCGGTGTGTATTGCATCTTTAGTACTTAGACCCTGTTTTAGAAGTTAGCTTGAATTTTTGATACACTGGTAGGTATA
>CAYIXE010000015.1:0-21470 GCA_964367095.1 uncultured Gammaproteobacteria bacterium
TTACTGACCCCAATTGGGAATCCTCTACCATGCACGTAAATGGCGATAAAATTTCACTGACATTTGTGAAAAAAACCACGACGCCCACTTCATAAATATCTTCAAACAAGACTTCTTGACACATATTTTCAAAACATTTAGATATGTACAAACGGTGTATCGGCCGATACATCATTTGTACGTATTTACATCCTATAGGCCTTTTTGATATACTCCGTTTCCTATGGCAAAGAATTTGGAATATCGCGAAGCCCACACACCCGGGGTGCGTTTAGAACCGCTCAAATATTCTGACGAAACGTTGGAGTTGTGGGTCAAATGGATGAACGATCCAGAAATTCGCCAGTATATGTATCGGAGTTTAACCTCAAACAAAGATCGTATCAAAGAGTGGCTGGAATTAGCTTCGATAAGCGAGTCGCGTCACTACTTTACCATAATGACTGAAGGGAAAAACATCGGCTTTGTAAGTGTTCGTCAAGACAAAAATCCTAAAGACACAGCAGAAATAGGCATAATAATTGGGGAAAAGGAGTATCAAGGCAAGGGAATCGGGTCAACCGTGCTCAAAAAAGTTCTTACCAAATGTGAAGATGAGTATCACCTTTCTTCTGTTCGCGCACTCATCAAGCCCTTTAACGAAAAAAGTGTTAAACTATTTACGAAACTTGGATTTGTAGAAGATAAACAAGTGACAATCTTTAATGAGCCATTTATTCGATTCGTAAAGATTTTTGCAAACATTAATAAACAAAACATCAAAATATGAGCCTTATTGAACTAAAGAAAATTACATCACCAATAGATAAAGATCGAAATCCTAAAGTTGGTGCTCCTGCTGAAATACCACCAACAATCGAGATTTTTTTCCCGATGGAACCAGTGGGAAACCCTCCTCTAGGATTAGCACGTCCTCCAACGAATCCGATTTCAGAACCTAAACCGCTGACAAGACCGTTAAGAGTAGCATCTGACCCAGGACCACCAGGATACAAAAAAATTGTAGGAAAATAATGTCTAACTTCTTATGAACCGAAAATCAAAAGAGCTATTATTTTTTGTCACCTTGCTTTTTTCAGCATGTACCGCAAGAGCAAAACCAACAGAGGCAGTGGTGCTCCAAAAAACACCGATGGCAACACCCGCTATAGTCATGCCGCCTACAGAAGCGCCAACATTTATCCCCCCAACACCTTCGACAACGACACGCGATGTGTATTATCCCGATGTAAATTTAACCTACAGAAAAGTCACCATAGGCGGACTCGAATGCGCTATCGTCCCACAAGGCGGGACTATGTGGCGGGCAGCATACGCGCTTGGTGATGAAAATAGAATGGATGACGTCGATGAAATACGATTACATCCAATAATCAACAAAGGACAGCAAGAAATGATTGCGTTTCATCCCAAAAGAGAGGCATTTCCCCAGCCGCGCACATTCATATGGCCATTAATTCACGCTGGATCTCTTGCCTGTCGATCGCTTCCTCTATTAGAGCGGTAACTGACAGGGTTGAACCCTGTCATAGACTGTCAGAGTTCATAAATATAGCCTTGACAAGGCAAACATCTTCCATATATCATAAATATAATGACTTGGCAAACGTTTCAAAAAAAACTTCGCGAATTACATCTACACATCAATCAATCTCGTCTCTCTTCCACACAAAAAGAGTCACTCTTCCAAACAATTCTTGAAAATCTAAAACACATAACCAGATTACTGCTTGCTGATAATGACGAACAGGTCGACAATTCAAATGAAATAAATACCTTAAACACATATGCCAATCATGTCCACCGCATGCTTACCCATCGTGCGACAATGCCGAAACTTCTGAAGGCATATTCCTTGTTTATCACAGAGGTATCTGACTCTATGCATTCGTACATAAAATAACATATGGAAATAAAACCAAATTCATCTTCGCCGGACCGCTCACCGCTTGATGAGCTCGCACACAAAAATCTTCTCGAATTGGTCAATAAAGCTGGCAATCGAACGCTAAAAACGACGCTTAAACACCCATTTCCGATCGTAAAAGCATCAATGGATCGCATGAATGAAGTCATAAGCAATATGCCCCCAGATGTCCAAAAATCAGCGGGCGTTATGTGGATGAAAATTGACGCTGTACTCGAGGGAATGGCGAGAGAAGTCGGCGTAGGTGTCGCTGACACAATTTGGGATGCTGTAACACTGCCAATTAATATTTTTGTACCTGAGCTCCGTCACCCAAATTTTAAAAAAACCATGGCTCAACTCTATACTCCGCCAATTGTCGGCAAAACGTATGGAGATCAAATACGATTGTGGTACACGCCATCTGGCGGCTCCAAAGCGGCGATGGCAAGCGATGCAAGCGTCGTCAATAAACTCCTTTCTATACCAGTCGCTCCAAGACCTCGAATATTATCTGCATAAACTCGCCGCACCTTGACGTGATGGGCATACTTTAGCCTATACTATATCTATGTCTGCAACACTCGTTGAAGTTCGTGCACAACCACCAATAAATCCAGAAGTGCCAAAGGTGGCGGCAATGGCAAAAGAAAAAGCCGCTTCACCGCCAAAAGAAAAACAACCGGGAGGTGTCGCGCGAAAAAAACTCGAGGATATCGCTTCCGGAAAACCGGTTCTTGACGTCGTGTCTCCAGAAAACCCCTTGATTAGTAAAGAAACGGCAATGCAACTACTCAATGAGGCCAATGCCCTGCTTTTGGATATGAAGGATTTACGACTCTTTATTAGCGGTCTTGCTACCCAGTCTGCTGATACACCGCTTGGGGATCAAATGCGGATGGAGACACTAGTAATGCTCAAAGAAATTGCACCGGACTCGGTAGATCCTCAATTGGCACCTCGACTTGCGGCACTTCAAGAAAAACTTTCAGCGTTGCCTCTCTCAAAGGCTAATCCTGCAGAAAATCCACTCGTCTCTATCATACAAGAATTTAACATTTCACATCCTAATCAACGCGTGCCCGAGGAACTGCTTTCCAAAATCCAATCCGGTGATGTGAAGTCGTCTGAAATGATCGCCAAAATTTTAGAAAACAATCAACCATTGGCGCAAGTGGTATGGAAAGAGCTGACAAACGATCCAAATGAATTTAAAGGCTTTAATCCGCAACCCGACACGATGCTTGAGCTTGCCGGCCTTCCTTTAACAAAAGAAAATATGAAGAAAGCCGAGGCGATATTTGCTTCGTCACTTCCTCTCAAAGAAAAACCCAATATAGTAAGTACCATGATGTCAGGGGTCGTGAGCGGCGCACTCCTTCTTATGTTTGTGAGCCAAATGGCGTCTAGCGATCAACAACAAGGACATTAATACTATGCTTACCTTGCTTCTTATTTTTGAACTGATTATTTTATGGCTGATTACGCGAAGGCTCACGCAAAACCTTTATCTCTCGCTCTTTCTTATGACAAAATCGCGACCAGCGGCGATAAGCATCATCTCCTTCATATATTTCCCCGGAACGGTCATCCATGAACTTTCTCACTTGTTTACCGCGGAAATTTTGGGCGTGCACACGGGTGGATTAACGCTCTCTCCAGAGGGACTTGAAAATCCCAGCGTACGCACAGGGAGTGTGATGATTTCAAAAACTGACCCTATACGACGCGCAATTATTGGTATAGCGCCACTGTTTGTGGGGATAGCGACACTCACCATGATTTCTACAATTTTACCCAATTTATACAGCCAAACTGCATTCGATTTCCAAAACAATATTCTGTTTTCCAGTATTTCTATTTACTATTTACTCCTTACTCTTTACTCATTATTCGCTATTTCAAATAGTATGTTTTCATCGCCTGAAGATATGGATGGGTTTCCGGGAGTGGCAATAGGACTTTCGCTCATAGGTCTTGCAGCCTATTTTTCTGGAATAACAATGGCATTGCCGCCACAATGGACCAATTCCATACAACAAACTCTCTCTACCCTCACCACAAGTATCGGGTATATTGTCGGATTTAATCTATTAATTTTTGGACTTTCTGTAAGTGGCATTTCTATAGCGGAAAAAGTAAGTGGGAGAAAAATTGTGAGGAAATGATGATGAGTATCCGATACTTTTACGTAGTAATGAGTGCGTTGGTAAAATCAAACAGTCGGTTCACCTCTTTTCGCCAGCGTCTGAAAATGAACTCCTAAAGTAAATGACGTAGATATGGATGTCCGCTCGACTTCCTCTTTGTTTCGTATCAAATACATTCTAGCGAAAGATCGAAATGATACACGACCAGCTCTACTAAATTCTTCTGAAACGATGCGAACCATCTTTGGATCTTCAATAGAAACAACTATTTTCTTTTCCGAAGCAATATCTTGAATATTTACTCTTGCTGAAAAAGGAATACGTTTGCGCGCGCGGTCATTTATTCGCTCATTCGTTGGAAAACTCACTTCAATTTTAGCCACAACGCATATTGTACATTTCAATCAATAAAAATGTCAATTTTATTAATACCGATACATCATTTGCATGACGTAGAAAAACTAAATCCAGCAGCTGATGCTTCTTCTTCACTGCAAAACCACATGTCACCAAACGACTGGTCAACAACCACTTGATCATAGGTTTTACATGACAAAATGTAGTAAACCTTTTTTTCTTGTCGAATATTGCCCTTTATCTCACATCCAACTTGTCCTGACGGCCCGCGACACTGATCACTATATATCCCCAATTTGTTCTGTTTGGCATACTCTCGAGCAGATTGAATCGTGTCTCTGTACGGCGTGTCACCCCCTGCAAATTTTGCAAATCCATGTGATACCATGTATCGATTTACCATCGGATCCGGTATTGGAAATTGTGTAGGTTTACTCCCAAATCTCCAACGCATGTAAGAGACCCATGTAGGAAAATCTTCTATGATCACATTTGCCAACTGCCGCCCATAATCATCGGTTACTATATTTTTTAATCGCACATGTTTTCCTAACACCAGTTTTTTTAATGAATCTTTCGCCTCATTAGCCATACACCCGCCTCCGCTGCGCTCCGGCGAGGCAAGCCCGCCCTTGTTTCTGGCTGGCGAATTCGGCGAGGCAAGCCTCCCTAACTCCGGCGCATCAAGACCTAATAATCGAATTCTTCTGCCGTCTTTTAACTCGAAACTGTCTCCGTCTATGACAAACGCCACGCGAGTTTTTTCATAATTTCGAACTAAAACGATGACATTAACACAGAGCGACACAACAAGCAAAATCATAATTGCAAAAAAATAGCCTCGGAAGGCCTGGCCTTTTGAGGCTAAATTCTTGTATCTATACCAAAACGGTTTAATCGTCGATGGTTTTTTCATAGATAATTCGTTGTGAAAGTTCATCATCTGATTCTTCAACAAAAGACTCGTACGTCATCCCCCGTCGTTTTGAAAAATAGGAAAGAACTATTTCCGGATGCACCCACTTCGTTTTCCGTAACCCAAGATATTCCAAGTATGATGATGGTAAATAACCTCGGAAGGCCTGGCCTTTTGAGGCTAATATTTTATATTGTGGTAAATCTATTATATTTCGATGTATATAACGCGTCGTGTATAACAATTGTTCATCGGTATCTATTAATACTCCTTTATATACACTTTGAAACAGTGGGCCGACAAATTTATATTTTTTATTCATATACATCGAATATCTTGTACCCAATGAATTCATGAAGAAATCTATGTCACTCTCGCCTTTTTGATAAAGAAGAAAATGAAAATGATTCGGCATTAAACTATAACAGAGTAATGAAATCTGATCGGAAAAATTATTCATCCGTAATAACTGTCTGGCTTGATCTCGAACTTTATAGGAGACTTCTTGGTCTAACATACAGTGATTGAGTGCATCAAGATCTTTTGGCTCAAGGTACGTCTTTAAATAGGAAAGAAAAACAGAATAATCTTGGCTATCACGAAATACTCTTTGTTTTTGTACGCCGCGATTATACAAGTGATAATAACTCTCCGGAACGTACGTCTTCAGACGATTTTTGGCAGGCATACTTAAAACATAGTACAAATATGCGCATTTGACAAGAAATAAAAAAATAGCCTCGGAAGGCCTGGCCTTTTGAGGCTAAATCGTAAATACTAAATCGTGGGGGTGTGCGAGTCAAGAGGGATGCTATTTGGGGCCTCGATATACTGCTTTCCGAGATCGGACCGAAGTATTGATGCGTTTAGGAGTGGTCGACTTAATATAGTCAGCAACATCCTTTACACTCTTGTAATCTGGATCAAGCCGAAATACAGCAGGACCGTGATATTTACTTGCCTGTTGTGTCCGAGCTAATAAGCCATTATTATCTTGTAAAAAACGGAGAAACTCTGGACCACTCATTCCTGCTTTTTCCGAAAGATCTTCTAAATCAATAATAAGTCCTTCCTTTGGCACACTTATAACTGTGGGTAAAGATTCAAGAATAAGCTTCAACAACGTAACACCCTTTGATTCATGCTCTCCATTTGAGGCGACTTCTGCTTTTGCTTCTGGTTTTGCTGCCATACTAATCCTTTTTTAGAAATTAACTACATCTTTCTATATAGTAGTCTACCATATCCAACCGCCCTCCTGCAATTACTCACTTCGTTTAAGAACTGCAAAATCGCCTCATCGGTGATCCGCCGGAGAGGCGGAAATTCGTTATTCCCGCTTCAATACTGCAAAAAACGCACTTTGCGGAATTTCTACCCTACCTATTAACTTCATCCGCGCCTTGCCTTTCGCCTGTTTTTTCAATAACTTATCTTTCCGCGTACGATCGCCGCCGTAAAGCTTTTTCGTCACGTCTTTTCGAAATGATTTCACATCGGCTCTAGCTATTACACTCCCTCCAACGCTCGCTTGAACCGGTATTTCAAATTGCTGACGCGGAATGACATCTGCCAACCGTTCTACGATCTCGCGACTGCGAAAAACAGCGGCTTCTTCAATAACCAAAAATGAAAATGCATCCACTTTTTCTTTGTTTACCAAAATATCAACTTTGGACACGTTTACTTTTTGCCAATCGAAAAATTCATAATCCAGACTCGCGTATCCTTCTGTCACCGACTTTAACCGATCAAAAAAATCAACAATCATCTCTGAGAGAGGGATGCAATAGGTCAAATTGGTCTGATTGGATTCATAGGTCATATCGATAAACTCTCCGCGCTTTTCTTGAGATAACTGCATAACGGCTCCTACAAACCGTTTGGGAGTAAAAATACTTACGGTCATAATCGGTTCTTCTACCTTCTCTACATATGTAGGTTCCGGCAACTCAGAGGCTGATTGGATACTAACGGTCACAAATCCCTTCTCTTCTTTCACCAAATGATTTAATGTAAACCCTAATTTGTGATAATCAACGCCAGATTTAAGCGTCACGCGATACTCAACAGATGGCGCGGTTGCTAACATCGTAAGATCAAACTCACGAAGGATGCGCTCCTGAACGACTTCTGCATGAAGTAGTCCTAAAAATCCGCAGTGAAAGCCGTTGCCGAGTGCTAAAGACGAAATAGGACGAAAGGTAAACGCACTATCGGACAACTGCAGTTTTTCCATCGCCTCCCTACTTTGTTGATATTCGTCGGCAGCCATCGGAAAAAGGCCTAAAAAAACCATGGATTTGGGTTCTTTGTAGCCGGCTAGAGGAACTAGCTCATCGCGAGATCCCACGCTACGGGACGAAGCGATCCCATTATCATCATGGGATTGCCGCGTCGCTTCACTCCTCGCAATGACAGTAGTCACCGTGTCTCCAACTCGTGCGATTTTTACGTCTTTAAGTCCCGTGGCTATGTACCCCACTTCACCGCATGATAAACTCTTCATCACAACCATCTGAGGCGTAAAAACACCAAGTTCTATGGGTGTTATATCTGAATTGGTCGCCATGAATCGCACACGAAGGTTCGGATCATACTGCATCGATCCATCAACTACTCGTACAAACACAACTACTCCTTTGTGCGTCTCGTAGTGGGAGGAAAATATAAGCGCTCGTAAGGGTTTTAAAGGATCACCTTTGGGACTAGGAATCCGTTCAACCACCGCTTCCAGAACTTTATCGACGTTTTCTCCAGTTTTGGCGGAAATAAGTATTGGGGAATTTGGGGTTATTGGGGAGATTGGGGGAAACCCCAATGCTTCAAGCTCCCGTCCCGTCTCCTCTATCTTAGCGTTGGGCATGTCTATCTTATTTATCAGAGGAATGATGGTAAGATTATGCGCTCTGGCCTGATGAAGGTTGGCAAGTGTCTGCGCCTGCACGCCTTGCGTCGCGTCTACTACCAATAACGCCCCTTCGCATGCGGCCAGAGACCTGCTGACCTCATAACCAAAGTCGACATGACCGGGAGTGTCTATCAGATTGAGAATATAGTTATCAGTAAATAGTGAGGAGTGAATAGAAAGATTTTCTTCTTTATTACTGTTTTCTATTTTCTGTTTACTATTTACCCGTTTCCAATGCATCCTGACTGGTGCTAACTTAATCGTAATGCCACGCTCGCGCTCAATGGGATTGCTGTCTAGTAACTGTGCATGCATATCACGCGGCGCTACTGTGCCCGTCATCTCAAGCATCCTGTCAGCAAGGGTAGATTTGCCATGATCAATGTGAGCCACTACACAAAAATTTCTTATATTGGATTGATTCATAGAATAGTACCCTTACTTTGTCGCTCTTTTACATTATTCAAACATATTATCATATCAGTTTTTCTTTTTTCATGCCGTATATATATACTAACCATGTTTATAAAACGAAAAATTGACGATCCTTCATTTATTTCCAAACGCCATAAGTCCTTGTGAAAAATCCCTGCACGATATTGAGGTTGTCCCTGTACCGCGATTTGACGAAATTTTACCACCAACAAACTTTCACAAAAAACATTTACCATCCATTCCAAAACATGTACATCGTACGAGTCTATTTTAAACCTCGCTTTTCCTTGGTTAATACCAAATGATCCTTCAGCATCGATATACCCTGCTATAAAGGCCCATATACTCGATTGTTGTTTATTTACAATTTCTGGAACTACTTCATGCTTTGGTAGCATAAAATCAAACGTAGCATTTAAAAAACAATTCACGTTATACCCATGTATTCCTTTTGAAACCGTTACCCGACCATACGACGAAAATAAACTTTGCATAAGAGTTACTTGAGCCAATTGTGTTGTATGACATCGAACAACGATAAGTTCAGAATCTACGCTTGTCTGATAAGCACTCAAATCACCCAGTCGAAAACCCAATAAATACGCCCTTTCGATCGAGTTTTCAGAAAAATCATGTTTCTCATAGTGCATTCTGGCGTCCGAAGGGGTTCTTTTTGTTATGCCAAGTTCACGTATTCTATTCCGAATTGTCATCGAGTGACACTTATAAAGTTTCGCTATTTCAATAGAGGATTTTCGTTCATCCCAATACAGACGCTGAAGGACTTTCTTAGAAACATTCACTCTTTTACTCATAAAGCTATTGTAGAGAATAAAAAATTATTGTGCAATGATTGCAAAATTTCTGATATGCTTTTGTACATCTTTCGCGGACTTGTCCTGAGCGTGGTCGAAGGAATCCATGAAGCATATTCTACCACGAATTACGGCTATATAATCATGATAGTTTCCATTCCATCAAATAAATACTAAAGGATTCTAAGGGAACGTAAAGGAATATAATCTGAAATAAAATCTTGATTTTTTGGAGCTATGGCTCCAAATTTTCAAAACTAGAATTACTCACGGAAGAAATTTTAGGAGTCTGATCTTCAAGCTCACCTTCAAACTGACATTCAAGCGAGTATGCGAACGCGTATGGCAGATACGTTTATTTTCGACGGCCGGATTTATGATACTCCGCAGTCAACATCTCTTGACCATCAACCTCGGTCCTCATCTTTTGCCCGTTTTGCAATACGCCCATTCGTTCCGCAACTTGACCATTTATCCAAACACGTACTCCTTCACCTGCTCTATACTTAAGACATGAAGGGGCGTCTTCTAAACAAATAGCATGCTCTACTCCACCCGAACCTAACGCTAACTCAGTTGCTGCGTGAAGTGTGCCACTATTACAGTCTAATATCATGTTCTCAATAGCCATGTAGTCTTGACTCGCAGTTGAATATCTCCTCCCATTCATAGTAGTTGTCATAGTATAGTAGTATATCAAAATATACCATATATTTACAATATCTCTTTAAAAATTACTTCACCGAAAATAGAGAGGAGTTTAGAGGGATTTAGAGGAGTATAAAGGGGTGTAAAATCTGGCAAAGCTAAACCTTGTCTTGCGAAGCTAGATTTTGCCTGCAGAACTTCATAGCATTTTCCACTCGTGCAGAAACTGCCATACCTCTTAGGTAAACAATGCTTTACACACACCAACAAATTAATCGCTTTCTACCTTTTTTCCTTTTCGAGTCACACGACGACCTTCAACTTTAATCGGAGAATGGGGTATGTCCAGAGCAACATCATCATGCGATTCAAGCTTGGGCTCGTATTTCTTTAAAATTCCCAACAGACCCTCTCTATATTGTGAATCTTGCAATTTACCACTATCACGCCAATCTGCCAGTAGTTTTAAAAAATCTCGGGCTTTTTTACTTAAGTCAAATGTCATAACACCACTTTTCTTTATCAAAAAAACATCTATAATGTTAAATTAATTATACATTCAACGCGAACAAATAACAATTGCCTTTGAACTTTATGACAGGGTTTTACCCTGTCAGTGCTGTCAGTACCCCTTTAGCCTACAACTGTAAAGGAATAGAGAGGAATTTAAGGGAATTTAATAGGATTACAATAATTTCGTAATCGCTACGACCTCGGCTGTGGAAAAAGCGGCCCTAGCGATACGCAAATGACCAGAGTCGTGCAGTAACGCGTAAAACTTGTCTCTCCCCTCAGAGGAAAACTCTCGGCGATTAACAAGGGTGCTCGACCATTCTATATTTCTATTGGCAGGCACGACGAGAAGCTGTGAGAATTCTTGAGAGATCGTGAGCAACGGTACGCCTTCTTTACGCCCTTCGCGAGCTCGAGCGACTTCAACGAGTCCATGCAATTGTGGATTTGGCAGATTATTCACGACTTCCACCAACGCCTTCACCCCTGCCGCAAAGCCCGTCTCTTTAAGCTGTTTGAATGATCGCTCGTTTAAAAGTCCCAACTTCGACTCACCCACTCCCTCAATAACGACTCCGTCCTCTTTTTCGACTATAAGAAACGCCATGTCAGGATTACGATGATATCCCAATTGCTCGCTTAGTCCAAACGCATCGGGATTATGCGCCAAAGCGAGAAGCTCTTTCTCAAGCGGACTTCGCTCTCCAAACTCAGGATCATCAGACACAAGCATTTCAAAGATTTTACCCCGAAGCTGTCTTTTGCCGCCCTCGCCCGATCCTTTGGATTCTGAGGCTATTTCATCGAGAAACGTCTCCCAATTGATACGGTCAAAAACCTTCTTTTGGCGCTCACGATCAGGAACGTAGGCTTTCTCTCCCTCAACTTTGATCAACGACTCCCACAATCTCGCACGCAGAGGATGAATAGGGGCTTCTTTATATTGAAAACCCACATCTGTTTCTTGACTTACCATATAGGCCTGTAGTATAGCACAAACCGCCCCTTTACTTCATCCTGGTAATTACGTATTATAAAGCCTTCTATGACAGCAGGATTACTTGAACAACTTTCAGGAGCACTTAATCGATTTGAGGCTGGAGAAGAAACCGAACACGATGTTCGGCTTTTTGAGAGGTATGGTAAAGTTGATAAATGGAATCGAAAGGTAAAATTGAATTACGATGTTTTAGTTGAAAAAACCCAACTCGCCGAAGCGACTCTAAGAACTCGTTTTGATCACGGCTTAGGCACAAGCGCATCAGCAGCAAATGAGACAGGATGGTTTTCTAAACTATCAACAAGAACTATATCAAGGAGAGCGGTGGGTCTCGTCTACACGGGTCAAAGTGTTCCGAGAAAATTAAGTGGATCCCGATAGACTTAAGTAGACATACTCTTTCCCCTTGCATTTCTAACAACCACGAGTCTACCATGGACTCATGCTCTATTTTGCAGAACTTGCTGGAAAAAAGGTGGTGACGCCGGAAGGAGTCAAGATCGGTGTCCTCGTTGATCTTCTCTTTTTAGGATCCGGTCAGCCGCTGGTCACCAAACTCGTTGTCAAAACCGGTTATGGCCGTCACATCATCCCCATTTCAAATACAAAGACCATAAACGGCACAATCATTGTCCCTCTCGAATACCAACGCGCTGTCATGGAAGACAATGAGCTCTCCCTCAACACGCACCTTATGGATCAGCAAATCATTGATATAAAAGGAAACAAAGTGATACGGGTAAACGACGTCGCGATACAGGAAAAACCGTACTATATCATCGCCGGTGTGGACGTCGGACTCTTAGGAATTGCACGATGGATGCACATTGAACAGTTTCTCAACAAATTTATCCTTTCTCTGTTTGGTACGGCCATGACCTCTAACTTTTTACCCTGGGATGATATACAGCCCGTGGAACTCTCGCGAGGGAAAGTGGTTCTCAAACGTGAAGAGACAAAGCTCACCAGACTAGCCCCGGAAGATTTGGCCGATCATCTAGAACGGCTATCAGTCAAAAATTTATCCAAAATTCTTGATTTACTTCCCACAGAATATGAAGCAGAAGTCATCGCCAACCTCAATCTTTCGCGCCAACACGTCTTATTTCGAAGCCTCAAGCCCTCTCGCGCGGCACGCATACTGGCAAAAGCTGACCCTGATGAAGCAGTAGACATACTTTTGACCTTATCTGCCAAACGCCGAGACGCCATCGTAAACGAACTTGATCAAGAAACAAAAGCCAATATAGACACCCTGATGCCGCTTACTAAAACAGATCTCGGGAATCTTGCTACCAATGAATTTTTCACCGCAGATCCTGAAGAAACGTGTGCAAATGTGAAAATGAGGCTTAAGAAATCCGCGGATTTCTCGGGACTTTTCTATATCTACGTCATCAATAAAAAAACAGAACTTATCGGTGTTTGTAATCTCCACGAATTACTCCTGCAGTCAAATGACATGCCGGTCTATAAATTTATGGCGCCAAATGTCGTCACTATATCATTGACTACCCCGCCGACATTGGCGTTAAAAAAGATGATAAAGTTTAAATTCTTTGCTCTGCCTATCATAAACGAAAAACGGCAGATGATGGGACTTGTGACCATAGACGATCTGGTTGAGAGCATACACCCGAATTTATGAAACGCTTTATCAAATATTGGACAAAACGAATGCTTTTTATCGCGGCTCTGATGGGACCTGGGATTATCACGGCTGTGGCTGACAATGATGCGGCGGGCATCTCGACCTATTCTCTGGCGGCTTCTAACTTTGGCTATCAAATACTCATAATTCTTATCCCTATGACGATCCTTCTTGCCGTTACTCAAGAAATCGGGGCACGGATCGCAATTGTGGCAGAAAAAGGATTAGCAGACCTTATACGCGAGCAATTTGGGGTACGGGTCGCACTTTGGATGTATGGATTGCTCTTTTTTATAAACCTGGTTGTCATCATTACGGATGTCAGTGGTATAAAATCTGCATTAGCACTCTTTGGGCTTAATCCGCTTATCACTCTGCCCCTAATCATTGCTGGATTATATTTTTTTGTCGTCCGGACAAGCTATTCTACGATTGAAAAGTTTTTCTTTATCCTGATCGGATTTTATCTTACCTATATCGCCTCTGCATTTATGGCCAAACCAGACTGGGGCGTGGCAGTAACGTCGCTTTTTGTACCGACAGGTACTCTTTCTCCCGCGTTTCTCTACGTCTCTATCGCCGTTCTCGGTACGACGATCACTGCGTGGGGGCAGTTTTTCATAAATTCGTATGTCAAAGATAAACAGCTTTCAGTCGACACCATGAAATACAACAAAATAGAAGTCTACGCCAGTGCGGTACTGACAAATGCTCTCACGTTTTTTATCATGGTGGCGGTGGCTGTGGCGATATTTCAGCAAAATATCCAAATCAGCAGTGCGGCAGATGCAGCTATGGCCATAAAACCATTTGCCGGCAACCTCGCAGGCGGGATGCTTGGCGTCGGCCTTCTTATAGCCGGAATATTGGGGTGTGTGATCGTTTCTCTCACCACGGCATACGCTTTCTCAGAATTTTTCGGATATTCAGGGAGTTTGGACGAAGACTTTCATAAAAGTAAATTGTTTTATTCAACGCTTCTTGTGCAATTGGTTATCGCCACTCTTATCGTGATGCTTCCGCAGATTTCACTTTTTACCATATCGCTTATTGCCAACTTTATAAACGGTATTTTTCTGCCCGTGGTATTCTTTTTCCTCTACAAAATTGCCAATAATGAATCCGTGATGGGCCAGTACAAAAATAATCACTGGCAAAATTTTATGCTAGTAGGATCATCAATCCTCATCGTGATCGCAACAGGCGTGAGTGTGGTGGGAAGTGTATTGGGGTGGTGAAGGTGTGAATTTCTATTCCAGAATACTCAGGATAGGATGTTCTTTTTACGATCAAGCAAAGAGCCAGTTTATATTCTTCTGTCGTTCATCTCTTACTCTCCTCGCCCTGCACTCTGTCTGACACGTCCCTTCAAAATAAAAGTCTCTTCGATTAGCCATATCAAGACAATGACCTATGGAAGGCGACGATAAATCTGCATCAATGCAAGTAAAATGTTCTTTTTGTGCACTTCCTCCTTCTTCTTTCACTTGCGGCACATATACTTCCCCTCGTTGTGCTGCTAATTTTCTATTTAAAAATTCTGCTTGCTCTTCAGATAATACAACGGTCGCAGGAGAATAGTATAATTGCTTTGAAAACGGGTGCTTCGGCGACATAATAGTATTTTATATCAAAATATTTATAATACGGCTGATTACTCTGGAAAGTTGGACCTTACCGTACCATTTCAACAGTATCTACCAAAGAGACAAATAACTTACCTCGCCATCCAAACAATCCGTGCTTTAACGTACCTGAACATAATTCAGGATTACCTATTTTGAGTTGACAAGATGATACGGGAAAAATTTTTCCATCCCAACTGCTTCGTTGAGATTCTGTTGGATAAACCGCAACTGTGACGTCATTATCCACCCTACTCACGCTTAACAATCCCCAACCCGGAATAGTTGCTGGCCATCTCCTGATGCTATCCGGCTCATCAATTGACGGCACAAACTCCCTTGCCAATTCTTTTTCCCTTTTGGAAATTTTTACTATCATACATGTGTTATATCAAACAAGTCATCGGATTGTCAAGGCAATCTAAACCAATATCAATTCCACAAACAAGATAGATGTCATTTGACAGGCGCTCGTTACATCCTCTCAACCGTCTCAATACCCAACAAGTACAACCCATTACGAAGAACTTGCGCTGTCGCTGCGGTGAGGGCTGTGCGGTGGCCTGCATTCTCTCCCTCTCCTAATATCGTGTGCTTGGCATAAAATGCATTAAAGCTACTTGCAAGATCAAAAAGATATTTACAAAGCATGCTCGGAGCAAATGCGGCCGCTGAATCTGCAACAATTTGCGGATAAAAGTGGATGAGACGGGCAATGAGACGCTCTTCAGGATTAAGATTGATAAGACTAATGTGACTCATAAGATTTATAGGACTCATTTGGGTCTGTGACTTTTGTAAAACGCTTTTACATCGCGCGTAGGTATAGAGTAAATATGGCCCACTATCGCCGTCAAAGGAGACGGAAGTGTTTACATCAAAAGCCACATCTGACGGCAAGGAAACCCGAAGTAAACTATACTTTACCGCGGCAACAGCAGATTTTTCTGCAATTTCTTCTTTCTCTTGAGGAGAATATCTACTAGTTTCTGAAACAACCTGATCCTCCTTGCCCACCGAAGCTTTAGCGGAGGAGGGTTTAGAGTAGTTTGATTTATTTTTATCTATTAACTCGTAGATTGATACTTTAACTTCATCTAACAGGCCCTCGCCAGATAAAACTACCCCACTTCTGCTGCTCATTTTGCTTCCATCGGATTTGCGCACCATCCCATGACCCATATGCAGGGTTTTTTCTGCTAGCTCGGGTGCCACGTCTGCAAGGGCAGCCAACAATACTTTAAAATACTCATTGATTTCGTTTCCCGTCACGATAATGGAGAGATCATAGGGCCAATCGTCCTGTTTGGTGAGTGCTAAACCCAATTCCTTGGCTTCATAGGTCGGCAGACCCAATTTATTCATAAAAACACGGGTATGGAGACGCTTTTTCTCACCTCTATAGATAATTGCTCCGTCGCTTTCTTCAAACACCCCATCTGACACGTGATCGCGCACCAGCTTAGCCCCACGCTGCCCCACAACACTCTCAAAATAATATCCTTGAAATTTCGTGCCTAACCTTTGGTAAATACCTTCAAAGTAATCCAAACTCCACTGGCGGGTTTTTGTATAGAACGGATATATCGCAGGGTCTTTATCGTAAATTTTCTTGTTTAATAGACCAATTTCTTTCTTCACCTCGTCACTTTCTTCAAATGCCGCAGCACCAACAGCATACGCCGCGCCTAAAAATTTTGCCTTTTCCGGCAATGGTTCTCTTTCTAATTTTAAGATTTGGTCATTGGGGTTTGTGATTTGCAAAAGCCCATAC
This sequence comes from uncultured Gammaproteobacteria bacterium, assembly GCA_964367095.1. Taxonomy (GTDB): domain Bacteria; phylum Patescibacteriota; class Microgenomatia; order UBA10105; family UBA927; genus UBA927. The sequence continues at coordinate 16,702 of CAYIXE010000015.1, forward strand.
ATGGCTTTTGCCACATGCATCCCAACGTCGCCTTGATAGTTCACGCGGCGCACTGTATGGCCCTGACTCTCTAATAATCGACTCACCGATTCTCCTACGCTGTTGCTATAGAGATGGCCGATGTGAAACTCTTTAAATGGGTTTGGATCAGTAAATTCTACCGTGACGCGCTTGCCTTGTATGGTTTTTGCGTCAAGACGGCTCGTACCATAGCTCTCCTTGAGTTTTAGCACTTCGGCGACACTAGCGCTAAGAACAGATTCTGTCAAAAAGATGTTTATAAACCCCGGAGAAACCACATCAATATGATCTATAGCCTGTAATACATCACGGTATGCTACTTTTGTTGATATCTTTTGATTATCTTTAATAGTATTTAGATCCTGCGTCTGATGGCTGAAAGCTGAAAGCTGATGACTAATCGCTTCTTTAACCTGTAGTGCAATATCCATAGGCGATTTTTTCAACTGTTTTGCTAATTTCATCGCAATATTTGTCGTGTAGTCACCATTGACTGAATTTTCTGTCATCACCACGTTGACTACGACATCTTTAATACCAAGGTCTTGAATAATTTCTTGAAATAGGTGTTGGAGTTGAATTTTCATACCGTTTAGGTCAATGATATTACCCTGTGATCCGTATCCAATATCATTATCGCACATTTTCCGAAAAGATGAGATTCTATACGTGTTTTTGCTTCCGAAAGAATACTCTGTAGAGAATCATCTGAAATTTCAGGAACTTTTTCAACCACCATAACCGCTCTTTTGGTCATCGAATCGATCTTTGTACGATCTGCTTCACGCCAATTCCATCGGCGACAAAGAAATCCAAGGTTGTCTTTGTATACCACTTCGCCAATTTCGCAAGCTTCTTCTTCCGTGGAACCTAATGCAATTCCCTTCTCCGTGCCGTCAGAAAAGCATAAAATAATATCTCCGGTCACTTTATCTAGATCTTCGGCACCGGCTGGCATATGATACTTAAGTGATAAATAATTATAGAGATTAACGAGTGGATTAATGTTGGGAAGCGGCTTACTTCCGCCACGAACGCGACGAAGCAGTGATTCTATAGAAGAACGAAAGTCATTGGGATTACTACCAAACGCTCTGTAAATCTGCCGCCATGCTGAAATTTCTGGCAGACTGCCTAATTCAACGCCAGTCAGAATTTCTTTTTGATGTGCTTCTTCCTGCCGCAGAAGTATTATGATTTCTTCAACGTTTCTACTATTTACCATATCAGAAATAATCACCACTCCAATACGTATATTGGGAAATTTTTCAAATATTTTAGGATCAACCGAAAAATTCATATATTGAATATTTAGCTTCGCAAGGCATCCCCTTGCGAAGCTAAATTTGTTAATGTCTTTGATTTGCAAGTTTCATCTGTAATGAGTATACCTCAATAAATCCGGCACTTACATTCACATTATATTGATAATCATTACCTGCACAAGCTGAGCCTTTCGTCGTGAATGATGCATGATGCCTGACAAAAGGTGAGATCATCGCAACAACGCGACTAATTCTTCTCTTCCTTCGTTGTCTTTTACTATAACGGCCGCTGTAGTAAAAGACAACATGTCTCTATTTCAGACAAATGCCGTCAACATTTCAATTTTTAGCCTCGGAAGGCCTGGCCTTTTGAGGCTAAATATTACCGACCGCCCATGGTGAGAGCCAAAATAGCTTTCTGAACGTGCAGACGGTTCTCTGCTTGATCAATAGTAAATTTCATATATGTTTGCTTCATTATAAACTATTTTGTATTGCCGGACAGGGAGGCTCTAGAACCTCCATAACACGGCTTATCTAAAGTCCACCACCTATTTCTTCCCTAGAATATATTTTAATGCGATCCCAACAAGGGTCTTGTCTTGCGACGGCGGTGTTGAAAAAGCAAATTTATCCTTAAATTTGCCTGCCTTTTCTAATTTTAGATATCCTACATGAGTTTTATCATACGGCCAACCTACGTTAACAGCATGTAATAATATATCTAAATCGCTTACATCACTCATAGCTGCTTGCTTTTTCAACTTTTTTACTTTTTTCTCAATTGCTTCCTTGCTCATAATCCCGTGCATTGAACCCTCCATATCTCCTTCATTATGCTCAGGTGACATATACATCACCTCCCCCGCCAGTACCAACTCGTCCCGTAGCGTTTTTTGCTGTAGACTGTACCCGTTGGTTGGCGAGCTTCATCTGTAATGTGTATACCTCAATAAAACCAGCCGATGCGTTCACGTTATATTTGTAACCCCCACTAGTTGTAAATGATGCGTGGTGCATGGCAAAGGGTGACGTCATGGCAACGACTGTGGCAGTTCCTTTATAAAGCTTAACGGTAACTATGCCCTCAACTTTTTGATTTACCTGATCATTAAAGCTGTTTATCGCTGACATAACCGGATCAAACCATTTCGCACCATAACAAAGGTATGCCCATTTGATATCCATTTGATTTTTCAACTCATTGAGTTCACGCGTCGAAACATATTGTTCCAATGCCTTATGTGCAGAAATAATCACGTGTCCTGCAGGCAATTCGTAGACGCCTCTATCTTTGAGCCCTATCAAACGATCTTCTACAAGATGAACAACCCCAACGCCATGTTTGCCAGCAATCTTGTTTAATAGCATAATCAATAAAGATAACTTCATCTTTTTGCCGTTTAGTGCAACAGGGATACCTTTTTTAAAAGAAATATTGATAAACTCCTCTGTGTCCGGCGCGTTTTTGGCTAACGTGTACGTCGTCAAAAATTTCTCAACCTTTGGGATAAACTGCGGATCCTCTATTTCTCCACCCTCCCATGTCATGCCCCACATGTTGTCATCCACACTATAGGGAAAATCCAAACTCGCTGGAATCGGAATCTTATATTTCATCGCATATTTAATTTCTTCATTGCGGTCCATATCCCATTCACGAACCGGTGCGATAATTTTGATATCGGGATTAAGCGCAAGCATATAACCTTCTAAACGCACCTGATCATTACCTTTCCCCGTACATCCATGCGCGATGGCATCAGCTCCGACCTGTTTGGCCACTTCAACGGCTTTAGCGGCCGTAATCGCGCGGCCAATGGGCGTTGATAAATGATACTCACCTTGATAACACGCATTTGCCTTTATACCCAAGGAAATATACTTTTGGGCAAACTCGTCTTTGACATCCAAAACAATCGCTTTTTTCGCACCAAATTTGAGCGCTTTCTTTTGGATTGCAACTAAATCATCATTCTGTTGCCCGAGATCCATGGTAAGCGTTACCACGTCTGCATTGTAACTATCTTGAATCCACTTAAGCATGACGCTGGTGTCCAAACCGCCGCTATAAAGCAGCAAAACTTTTTTTACCTCACCCTTTTTAGCTTCATGAGATGCTACTTTGATATAGTTTGTTTTTTGTTTCATATAGATTCCTTCTTTGTCAGTGATTCCATTAACTTTACTAATAATGCTTTCGCTGTTTCTTTCTCTTTTTGTTTTTTCAAAAACCATGCTTTGTGCGCGGAAAGCTTTTTTTTGAGCTTTCTCAAACTCGTTTTCATACTGTTTTTTCCAGGACCACCGTAGGATTTGGTTAACCCGATAATTGTTTTGGGGTCTTGCCAACTGACTACTTGATCCTCAGTAATTGGCAAACTCAATCCCTCATCTGCTAACGCGTGCTGGAGCGCCTCAAACGTAACCACATCATTTCCCCCACTCGCCTTGACCGATTTCTCCACAATAATTTTTGTTTGACGCATAGGAAGCTTGTACACACAAATTAACTGCTCCATAAGCGTGGTCGCACCGATAAATCCTTTATGGCACCAGCTCTCCATCACGGCTATATTTATAGTCAGAGACTCTAAAACTCCCGCAAGAACAACCGGTGCTAACTGACATTCGTATAAAAGATCCATTATGATATACTTGGTCCATTGGGAATCACGGTTGTAACCGATAAAATTACTCTTACCCATAGACAACAAACTCACCAACTGCCCCTGAGCAAATCCTGCTTTGCCTCTGATAGCCTCCAACGGATCCGGATTTTTCTTTTGGGGCATGATGGAGCTGCCGGTACTAAACTGATCAGAAAGTTTGACCATCCCAAATTCAGGCGTCGCCATAAGAATGAACGTTTCTGCAATAAGTGAGAGATGGTTCATGAAGATTGTAACTGCAAATCCCAAATCTGCCTCCGGCTCCCAGCGATTGGTGATCGCATCAATCGAATTATGATCCGGCCCGTCAAAAGCCAATAATTCTGCAGTCATTTTTCTGTCAATAGGAAAACTCGTACCATAAGAAACTGCATTCCCCAGTGGGCTTTGATTATGAAGCGGAAACCACGATTGAAAACGATCGATATCACGAATAATCATGGATGCAAATCCAAGAAGTGTATGGCCAAGAGTCGTCACCATCGCATGCTGGTGATGGGTAAAGCCCGGCATACGCACTCCTTTGTACTGATCTGCTAATTGAATCAATGTTTGAGAGAGTTTGATACTGTTGTCAACATACGACAATACGTGATCGCGCTCGTAAAGCTTCATGTCTGTAACCACCTGATCATTTCTCGAGCGGGCCGTATGAAGCTTACCGGCCACATCTACCCCCAATTTTTCCGTCAACCATGATTCGATATTGGTATGAACGTCTTCTTTAGACGGATCAAGAAAAAATTTGTTTGATTGGGCTTAAGTAAAAAATAAAGTGGCTTTCGTTAGTGGTTTAGCCCTTCACAATCTC
>CAYIXE010000016.1:0-20531 GCA_964367095.1 uncultured Gammaproteobacteria bacterium
GCCCAAGGCGAGCCTCGCCTTTTTAACTTCTTTGGCGTAAAAAGGCGGGGATGTCGAATTCGTCCTCTTCTGATGGAATATCATCGACGTTTGGCGAAAAAATCGGTGCATTGTGCGCTGTTGGATCAGCTACTGGGGGTACCGATGTGCCGGACTGATTATTCTGTGTAAACGTAGCACCACTACCCGGCTGACGCTGTTGTGGCATACCGTATCGCACATCACGAACTGGTTTACTGGTCATCTCACGAAGTCTTCTTTTCGTCTCATCAAATCCTGTAGCTATGACGGTAATTTTTATCTGGTCAACAAGCTTCTCATCAATAGTAGCGCCAAAAATGATATTAGCGTCCGGATCAACTGCTGACGAAATCAGCTTGGCTGCTTCATCTACCTCTGCCATCGTGACATCGTTTCCTCCGATAATATTAAAGAGTACTCCCTTTGCTCCCTCAATCGTCGTCTCCAAAAGCGGTGATGCGATAGCGGTCCTTGCGGCTGTTGACGCCCTGTTCTCGCCGACTCCCGTACCAATTCCCATAAGCGCTGATCCGGCATTGGTCATGATGGCCCGTACGTCTGCAAAGTCTACATTTATAAGTCCCGGCATCGTAATAAGGTCAGAAATTCCCTGCACACCTTGCCCCAATACCGAATCCGTCACACGAAATGCTTCAATAAGCGTCATTTTTTTATCAATGACTTCTAAAAGTCTCTGATTTGGAATGACAATAAGTGTATCGACTTTATCTTTTAGATTAGAAATTCCCTCTTCTGCCGATACCATCCTTCTTGTCCCTTCAAAATGAAACGGCTTGGTAACCACCGCAACGGTGAGTGCCCCAAGCTCCTTTGCAATTTCTGCAAAGATAGGAGTGGCTCCTGTGCCGGTACCTCCGCCCTCTCCGCAGGTTAGAAATACCATATCGCTATCACGAAGATATTCTGCTATTTTTTCTCGGGATTCTTCTGCCGCTTGTCGACCCACGTCAGGGTTACCTCCTGCACCCAAACCCTTCGTAAAATTATCTCCAATTTGAATTTTATTTTGCGCTTGAGAAAGAAGCAGCGCCTGTGCATCCGTATTTACTGCAATAAAGTCAACGCCGTTTATCTGATTATTAAAAATCATTGAATTGACTGCATTGCTTCCGCCGCCGCCAATGCCGATGACTTTTATCTTTGCAAATCGTGCGGTATCAGGTTTGATTAACATAACAAAATGTTGAAGTTCGTCAGGGGCAGTCCGCCGTCAGGCAGGCTGAAGAACAATTAGGGCAGAAATGACTTTACCAGATTTATGACCTTTCCAGCAAGTCCCTTCATATGCAGGTTGCTACTAAACTTGCCGATACCTTTAAAAAGACTCCCCGTCGCACCATCAACCCCTTCTTCTTTATCACCCCAAAGAAGAAGTCCCACAGCGGTCGCATACGTAGGCGTCATGATTTCATCGACTAATCCTGTCACTTTCTGCGGTATGCCAATACGAACTGACATAGCCAAATTTCTTCTTGCAGACTCAACAACTCCTATAGTGAGTGCTCCCCCACCGGTTAAAACTGCTCCCGAAGGGGTCATACCGCCAAAGCCGCTTCGCTTGATTTCCAAAGCCACCATCGTAAATATCTCATTTAATCTCGGTTTGATAATCCCCTCTATCAAGGTTTTTTTTGAGATGGTTCGAATGCCTTCTGAAAGATCCAAATCAGCGATATCGAGATCATCTTCTTTTTCATTTTTTGTGGATTTGGCTCTGCCATCTTGCTCAAGAAGCATGGGAGTTTTTGCTACCTGACCCAACCGAATCTTAATTTTTTCTGCACTCTCAAGCGACACACGAAGCCCTGCTGCCAAATCTTTCGTAATGTTTATCGCACCAATCGGGATAACCGAAGAGTAGGAAAGTGCGCCATCGACAAAAATCGCAACGTCAGTAGTTCCCCCGCCGATATCCACAAGAACGACTCCAAGCTCTTTTTCCGTATCTGATATCGTCGCGATTGCGGATACAAAACCACCGAATGCTACATCGGCTACTTCAACTCCTAAATCCTCGATACATTTATGGACATTTCGTATAGCAGTCGATCCGCCGGTCACCAAATGTGTCTCTACCTCAAGACGCACACCCGCCATGCCCACAGGATCGACTATTCCTTCCTGTCCATCGACAGAATATCCTCGAGGCAAAACGTGCAGTATGTCACGAGACGTAGGAAGCTGTACTGCCTTTGCCGCATCAATCACACGTTTGACATCGTTTGCGGTGATTTCTTTATCCGGTTCTGAAACAGCGACCACACCATGAGAATTTAATGATGCGATGTGTGATCCCCCAATGTTGACGAAAACTTGCGTTACTGATGCTCCCGCCATACGCTCCGACGCTTCAAGAGATGTTGAGATTGCATCTGTGGCTTCTTCAATGTTTACCACTTGGCTTTTACGAAGACCGTGAGACGGTGAAGTAGAAACGCCGATCACCCGAACCATTCCTTCCTCAGTCATGGAAGCGATAAGTATGACAATCTTAGACGAACCTATATCGATTGCACTAATAATTCTATCTCTGGCCATAGTAATAATATTTCTTACTCTTCGGGTAGTATACAATGTTGATCGTGCAATGAAAAGTACACTTCTTTATTTTGTAATTATCGGCTTAGTATAACGAAGATCAACAATTGAGGGCAGTACTCCTTTTATTTTAAACCCGTTTATAAGAAAAAGTAAAGCATGTGCTTTATCTTCCATATTCCCCTCAACTGGCAAAAGGATCCGGAGAGAATCAATTCTTGCCTCAAAAGCATTTGGCGAATACTCTTTCACAAACGAAACCTGAAGCGACGAATCAAGCGCCGACAAAAACGCTTGTGCCGCACGGACGCGTACGTCAGCAATTTTCACACCGATAGACTGAATTCCTATGTCAAACATCATCACAGGATGGACAAATGGAGGTAAATATTCTCCGACGATGACACTATCTTGATCCACGCCATACGTATGCCCCAAAGATTGGACATAGCCGCTGGGATCACGAAGCGTATACGCGACACTGATTGTGTGCGGAAATTTTTTGAAAACACGAACAGATTTAAAGAGCGGATACTGTGTACGCAAATCATCCTCAAGCGTCTTTGTAGGGAAAAATAAGACATTTGTATTTAACTTTTCTGTATTTGCAGAAAACACTGCACCGGTGCCTATCACTTCAATAGTTTCGAGTCGAAATAAGGCGTGCACAAAAAATACTCCCACCGCACACACAAGCCCGATGAAAATAAGTAATATGACGGTAAAAGCAGTTCTCTTTGAACGCATATCAAATGCTTCCTGCAACAGATAGTATTTCTAAAGAAAGCGATTCTGCGGCGTCAAGCTTCACTGTTTTCGAAAATATTTTTGCATGCTCTTCATACTTGTTTTTATGGACTATATGCTCTCGTACTACAGAAACAAGCCTTAGGCTCGTCAAATCTTTTTGACGTATGATCGAAGCGCCTCCATTGCGTCTCAACACGTCTGCATTCTTGTACTGCTCATCACCTGATGCCCATGGCAATGGAATAAAAATTGCCGATTTCCCGAGCGCCGCAACTTCGATAACCGTATTGGCTCCTGATCGACCGACGACAATGTCAGCGCTTTTTATCATCCGTACGTACTCCGTTTCATTCATATAAGAAACGACGGTATACCCTCTTTTTTCTTTCAAGGATAATGTGCTTCGCACACGCAAAGCTTCTTCTAACGATGCGCGGCCAACCTGATGCACGATGTCAGAAAAGGTCAATAATTGAGGTAATGCCTCATACACGATTGTATTTATACTTACCGATCCCGTCGTGCCTCCTAAAATAAGAATTCGGCGACGAATATTTTTTCTTGTACGGTGAGTCTGTCTTGCGGCATGCACTATCATTTCACGAAGAGGCAATCCTGTGTAGACGCATCTGACAAATCGAAACGATTGCAATTGACGTATGTCGCTTACACAGACTACATCAGAAAATGCCGCTATAATCTTTGTTCCAAGTCCAAGCGTTTGCGTTTGTTCATGGGTAATGATCGGAATATTTAACACCCAAGAGGCCAAAACAACAGGGAGTGCTATGTATCCACCAAAAGAAACCGTCACATCAGGTCTAATTCTTACCAAATACCAAAACGCCATAACCAAACCGATTGGCACCTTTAGAAGTGAAGAAAGAATATGAAAAAAAGTTCCTGTGCGAAGTAAACGACCCGTCGTCAGAGGAAGAAATGATACTCCCAACGCTTCTACCGTTTGCCTTTCGTGCGACGCAAATTCTTCGGTATCAAATACATGATTGCGGCCAATAAAATGGATAGTAATTTGTGGCGATAATCGCTTCAAAGTAGTAATTGTGGCCACAGCAGGGGTAAGATGTCCGCCCGTAATTACGATACGTAATACATTGTCCTGATTTTTTATACGTACTCCTTGCTTATATTATGCACAATTCCTAGAGCCCCAAGTGTAATAACTAAGTTTGATCCTCCATACGAAATCAAGGGAAGTGGGACTCCGGTTAAAGGAAACAACGCCGCCATAGATGCTACGTTTATCAAGGTCTGCAACCCTATCCAACTGCCGATTGCATAGACAAAAAGCTGTGCTTTTTCACCACTTGCGTGTTTTCCGATACGAAATATTCGTGATATAAGTGCGGCATACAATCCTATGACCGTAATTGCACCGATAAATCCCATCTCCTCACCTAAAATAGCAAAGATTGAATCGGTATTTGCTTCAGGAAGATATTCGTACTTTTGTCGGGATCTCCCTAATCCAACACCAAAAACTCCGCCTGACCCCAAGGAAATAATTGCCTGCCGTATCTGATATGACGATCCGAGAGGATCTGACTCAGGATTTAAAAACGTCATTACCCGCTGCAATCTATAAGGAGACGTCAAGGCAAGCATACCAAAAATAATGCCGGCGACAGGAATGAGTAATAAGAATTGACCAACAGCAGCTCCTGAAAGAAAATAGAGAACCAATGCAATACCAAATAGAATAGATCCGGTACCTAAATCCGGTTCCAAAACGACGAGCCCTACCAGAGCGCTTACTAAAAGAAGAAATGCCGGCAATCGGCCTTTTTCACGAGTCGTAAGCCATACAGATAAATACATAGAAAGTGTAAACTTGGCAATTTCAGCTGGCTGCAAAACCACAAACCCTAAATTTAACCATCGGTTAGCGCCCAGTGCATTCACCCCAAGTCCGGGAATAAATACTGCAAGAAGAAGTACAAACGTTGCTATCATCATCGGTACTGCAATTTTTTGCCAGACTGTATAGGAAACCCGCGATAATACACCAAAGGAGACAAGACCCAACACGACCCACTTCCCTTGCTCTCGTAAAAACCGATACGGATCGTTAAAGTCTCTTAAAGCGATCGCTACAGATGAGTCATATACCATGACAAGTCCGATGCATACAAGAAAGAAAATAAGAATAAATAATACCGTATCACCATGTCTTTTGTGCAAAGAAGTATGTAATCGTTTCATACCAAAGTACGGATTTAGGCAAGCATGGCAAGCCACAACCCAAATAATGCAAAGATTATAGACAGTATCCAAAACCGCATAACGATTTTGGGCTCTGGCCACCCTTTGGCTTGCAGCCAAAGATGAAACGGTGCCGCAACGAATGCTTTTTTCTTAAATACGGACCGTGAAATAATTTGGATAAGTGATGATCCTACCTCAATGATAAAAATTGCTCCTATCACGATAAGTGCCGGAACCTTTCCTAAAATAAGTCCGACTACTGCAAATGTAGCGCCAAAAGAAAGTGCCCCCACGTCGCCCAAAAATATACGCGACGGAAAAATATTAAAGTACAAAAATGCCAATATTCCACCCACCCAAAGTGCGATAAACGTAGAAAGAACTGTATCGAGAATTGACGCTGACATAAACCAAAAGGCAAAAAGCGATATGGTCAAAACCCCTGATGATAAACCATCTAATCCATCGGTAATATTTAACGCATTCGCAAAAGCAATGATTACAAACGCGGCAAATGGTATATACCACCATCCCATCTCAATTACCCCAAAAAGAGGTATATGAAAAATACTTATTTTTAACTCAGCGACCAGCCAATATCCTACAATGGAAGCAAGAATTATTTCCAACACCAACTTATGGCGAAGCCGCAAACCAAAAAATCCACCCTTCACCCACGCAAAGGTTTTCTTCACATCATCAAGAAGCCCCAATAGTCCAAACGACACGAAGGTAAAAAGCAAAACCTTCAGCTCGCCTTTTAATGGGTACACACTGGTAATCGGTATCCAAAAATAATGCATAAGAAGCAAAACCAGCGGAACCATACAGGTGGTCAAAAGAATGATAAGCAGTCCTCCGCCTACAGGAGTGCCTGCCTTATGTTTGTGAAACTTATCAAAAAGCGGAGTACGTTTATCAAACGTATCACGCGTAACTTGGGTTAATCGCTGCAAGCGAATCTGATAGAGAAGCCGTATAAACGGCACATACAAAATGCTATGGACAAGCCACGAAAATAAAAGAGCGCCTAAAAGTAATTGCATATGATGTACCTATCCGAAAACAAAAACGAGAACTTTGGGTATAAATACGACGCTCCCGACTACCATTGCTCCCATGGCAACTATAAGCATCATGCCAGCTGAGACATCTTTGGCAATTTTGGCGTCTTTTCGCTGTTCCAACGTAATAAGATCAGTCATAGCCTCAATGGCCGTATTTATCATTTCAGCCGATAATCCTAAAAGTATAGTAAAAAGGATGACAAGATACTCAAAAGTTGACACACGAAAAAACCAGCAAAAAAAGAGTGCAGCTGCCGAAAGTAAGAGATGAATGCGGAAATTGGGCTGTGTCTGAAGCGCCCATAAAATCCCATCCCACGCGTGTTTAAACGATACATGATGTCTAGACTGCATCTTCATACATTGTAGTATACACTTCTTACCGTGCGAAACTCTAGTCATAACCGCGTTTATACTTCCTGTACAAATCAACTACCCGCGTAAAGGCATAAAAAGGGGAAACCGGTATATCAAAGGCATGCATATACTCAACACTATGTCCCCCGAATCCTTTTTTAAATACCGTTATCCCTTTCCATGGATGTCTTGGATTATTTTCTGACGCTATTCCCCAAAAATTATACACGGTCATACCTCGTTTCTTTGCGTCACATAAAGCCTGCCACTGTACAGCAGCTGAAATAGGAACAGGCGCGTTTACCGATGCACCATGATGATAAATAGCCTGCGTACCATAATATAAAATTATGGCTGACGCATACGTCTTCCCTTTATATTTCCCCATATAAAGCATAGCTTGATTGCGCTTACTAAATGCAGTAAATTCTTCTCTAATCCCCTCGTGAGGCACAAATCCATGCCTGTCTGCTGTTTCTTTATACAACGTATCAAATTCCTTCAAGGTTTTGATGTCACGACTTGCCACTATTTCAACTCCTTCTTTTTGTGCTCTTCGTATCTCATAACGGGTGGCTTTGCGCATATTTGACAAAAGCTCATCTTGCGAAAAGTTTAAATCCAAAACCCAAACATATTCTCCATCCATACGATGAAGAGATGCCGGAATACCGTGAAGATTTTTTCTTATGGTGTCGCTACGATCACCAACGGGTAATTGCGGACTCATCCTGACAAACCAACAATTATTCTTTCGTGCTACCTCTTTGGTAAATTCTGCAATCTCTTGCCACACTGACTCTGGGGCACGTGGGGAGAGGATGGGACCGTGCCGCAAATGAACAAACGATCCGCGTCGTGCTGAAACGACATGAGAAAGAAACACAGCGACCAACTCCTCCCCTACATATACTCCAAAAGGCTTCACCTGCGTTCTTGTCAAAAGAAGTGTTTCATACCAGCTCCAGCTTTGAAACAACGCATTCGGCCCGTGCGTTAATACAAACATCTCCCAAGTGCCTTTTTCATCAATCAAACGAATAGTCACGTTGTCCTTGGAATTCAGTGTCATAAATTATTTAATAAGCGATGAGAATAAGGTCGTGAGGATAGAAAAAACAATCGAGCCTACCAATGCCGCACCAAATCCCTCAACATGAAATCCTGATACAAACTGACTTGCCAAAAGAAACATAATTGCGTTTAAGACAAACGTAAAAAGTCCAAACGTGACGATGGTAACAGGCAAGGTCAAAAGAAAAAGAATGGGCTTTATAAGCGTATTTAATATGGCCATCACAACGACAGAGAGCACTGCTCCACCAAAACCTGTGATCGTCACACCAGTCACAATCTTTGAAACAAGCATCAGAGACAACGCGGAGATAATAAGATTTGCTATTGTTTTCATATATTGTAAGTATACTCTAAAACGAAGGTAAATCTCCTACGAGCAACGTTTCACCATGTCCTGAGTATATCTTCACATTTTTCGGCAAACGTAGAATTTTCTCTATACTTTTTTTTAACTCCTTTGTATCGCTATACCCATGATCTGTACTTCCCACAAAACCATCGGCAAAGAGAAGATCCCCGACAAACACCGCTCTCGTTAATGGCAAATAGACGCCAATGCTTCCCGGCGTATGTCCTTTTAAATCAAGTATCTCTAAACGCTCTTCACCAAGCATTGATCTATCAAATTTGGCGATATCCAGTACATGTTGCGGACCAGGAGGGACAGTGCGATTTTTACTAAAGAAAAGCGCGGTCTTTTGCATTCGATCAAGAAGAAACATATCCTTTTTATGTATATAGATAGGCAAGTTCGGAAATAAAACCTCTAAACCAAAGGATCCAAGCACATGGTCAAAATGACCGTGCGTTGCAATCATAGCCAATGGAGTCAGACCCATGGAAACGAGTTTTTCACCAATATATTCTGGACTGTCAACCGGGTCTATAATAAGTGCAGTTTTATGGGTCGGATTTGAAATGATATAACAATTACTTGAAAGATCACCAAGAACTAGCTTTTGTACGTTATACATGGCGTAATAAAAATGAATAGACGCGGGCTCTTTCTTTCTCGGTCAATCGGGTAGGCAAATTAAGAATATGTTTAGAAACCTCTTCGGCTTTAGGACAACTTCCCTTTCTATACCCAATCGACTCAAAAGAAACTCCTTTGGGATCAATCACATGGCCATACCAGTTCCCAAGTAGTATTCCGTCTTTTTTGGCGTCTCTTATAAGAGTACTTTTATCCGTAACAAGTATGGGAAATCGCAAGTACGTCGCACCAAAGGGCGTCTCAAACGTTTTTATTTTATTACTCTTTGAAATGATAGTTTTATATCCCTTTGTTGTCTCACTTCGCATACGTGTGTATCGATCAAGCTTCTCTAGCTGGTTTAAAATAAGTCTTGCTAAAGCATTTGGATATCGCGTCACTAATTCCTTCGGCATTTCTCCGTTGTATTCCATAGGATAAATGGGTAACGTAATAACGCCAATAGCGCGAAAGCATGCGATAATTGCTTTGCCAATACCAATTCGGTAAAAAGGCAAACTGATTGCAAATATGACAGGGTGTAACAACTGCTTGATGATCCATCCATACTGAGCGTGAGGTAATTGTTGTTGTAATTGTTGTAACTTTTTGGATTCAATAGTAAATTTTTTGTTTATTATAGAAACTCCTCCCCATACGCTTGATAACACTTTATCCCGACCAAAACTAAAAAACGCTGCATCGGCAAACGTTCCCAATAATTTCTCCCCAACTCTGATGCCAAGGCTATGCGCGCAATCCTCGATAAGAATCAGGTTATGCAATTTACAAAAAGAAACTATCGCTTTTATATCAGCCGCAATACCGAACGTATGCTGTATTATCATTGCTTTCGTTTGTAAAGTGAGCTTTTTTTGAGCATCACCTACATCAATATTTCCTGAGGCATCGATATCGACAAATACTGGCTTGGCACCTGCCCACAACACACCATTTGGCACCGCAACACAGGTAAATGCCTGCACCAGTACGTCGTCGCCTTTCCCGATTGAAAAACTTTGTAAAATTGCCGTTTCAGCCATTCTCCCGCTTGAAAATACGACCGCTGTCTCTACGTTAAAATATGAGCAGAACCACTTTTGTACCGCGAGAATAGCATCTCCCTTTTTCCAAAGCCATGGCATACAAAAAGTCTTTGCGGCAGCAACTACATCGTCAAATTCAGTATTTGGAGATAATGATGTTGTAATCATGTATACCCTTCTTACCTGATTTTACAACTTTTTCGTAAGAAAAATGTTGCTAAATCGGTCTAGAAGGAGTTATGCGCGGAACAATTCCGATTGTGAAGGGTATAATGCGTGATAAAACAAGACCTGATGATTTTCCTTTAAATAACACAGCATCTTTTGATTTTATATGTGTTCTTAGATATGTCGCGGCCTTATCGATTGATAAAATCTGTACCTGACAATTTGTATTAACTGATCGAATTCCTTTGATAAAGTCGTCCGACCAATCTTCTCCCACAAGAATTACTTCATCACACACTTTAGCAGCTGTGCAGCCAACGTCATAATGACTACTTTTAGCGTATGTCCCCAATTCAATCATCGGCGCAAATACCAATATCTTTCTTTTTTCGTACATGGCAAGCACTGCTATCGCGGCTTTTGCCGCATCAGGATTATTGTTAAACGTATCATCTATAAACACACTGTCGTGTATCCCAAGTTTTTCTTCCAATACGTGAGAAACGGGATGTATGAGCTTGACGGCGCGCACTGCTTTATCCATGGGCATGCCCGCAGCAACCACAGCCGCTATAGCACAGGCTATATTTATTGCTTGGTGCTCACCAACCACGGATGCACTTACATCAAGGCTCTCATCATTATGGATAATCTCAAAAGAAAGTCGTGATTTCGTTGGAGTACTATTTGAAATTTCAAATGCTTCACGATCCTCTCCTATTTTTCCTTTTTCTTTTCTCCGTACTGACCATACCTTTTTACCGTCACGCATGGCCCATTCTGATAGTGTGCGCACTCTACTATCGTCATAATTTAAAATAACTATATTTTTGCCGGACAAATTTTCTACCAACTCATATTTGGCCTTCATCGTCGTCTCAATAGTGCCAAATAAATCTTGATGTTGTGGATTGATGGCAAGAATTATACCTATTTGCGGTCGCACCATCCGACACATAGCACTTATTTCTCCAAGTTTGTATGCACCCATTTCTACGACAAAAATTTTATGTTCGGGTTTTAAATTTTTTAAAATAACTTCCGCTATACCTATAGGAGAATTTTTACTCGCTTCAGTCTTAAGCGTTGGCACAAACTCAGAAAGAATCGTTGAAAGATATTCTTTCGTAGACGTTTTTCCATAACTCCCAGTGATACCGATGACTAATAAATCAGTTCGCTTCCGCATGATGGCCGACGCTTGAAATATTTGCCATAAATGATACGCGCTCATGGGAAGGTACGAAAGAAATACAACGCCTGCGGTCATTGGGAAAGAAAGAAGATCAATAAACAAAATCGACAGAATGCTCCTGTCTGTAAACATATACAAAACGCTTAACAATAGTATACTGACGGCTACAACACTTAAACTTCTAAACGATCTTGGGGGCAATCGAAAAGAAGGAAACAGTATTTTTTTGCCTTGCTTTGTTTTTAAATGGATACGCATCCTGTCCCAACGGTATTCTTTTATCCACCACAACGATGTCCAACTGAATATATTGCAAACGATGCGCACCATCCAAAGAAAAGAAAGAAAAATGATGAGAATATTCATACGTTTGAAAAACTAGATTGTACCTTTTAAAAATGCTTGTACATACGAGACAAACACCTTTGACTCTTTAAATGGTGCACCATGATCAGCTTCTGCAATTACTTTCACCGTTGCCGTAGGCATCACTTCTGCCATACGATGCATAATAGACAAAGGCACCATCACATCAAACTCGCCCCACAGTAATAGACAGGGTACCCTTACAGATTGCATAGGAAGAAGCAAATCATCAACTACGACGTTTTTAAACGTTTGCTTCATCGAGCCTTCTGCCTTAAAAAATTCTCTCGAACCGGATGCGTAATATAAGAGCCTCTTGGCCCAATCCTGAAAAATAGAAAGCGGCGGAATAGAAAAAATAAAAGTACCAATTTTGGCAAGAATAAAAAAGAACAACATTTTGCGTTTGAGTACCGGACTAAATCCTGGCGTACCGGAGAGAACAAGATGGCTAACCATGGAAGGATAAAGCTGTACAAATTTCAATGCGACTCTGCCTCCAAATGAGTGCCCGACAAGTATTGCTTCTTTAATGCCATGCGTATCAAGGTATCGTTTCAAAAACTCAGCATAGTCAACGACATGCCACGGCGTTTTTGGTGATGGTTCTCCCCCAAATCCGGGAAAATCAAATGAATGGACACGAAATCCCGCTTTGGAAAACGCTTCAAAAAGAGGCGTAAATGTGGCCTTTGATAAATTCCATCCGTGAAGCAAGACGACGTCTGTAGGTTTCATATCTTGACATGAAATTGCTTTCTCGATTCAATATCTATACGACGCGTATTCTTTTTTACGGTATACGATGGTCGATTTCCTACACAAAATGAAGAGGAAGGTACATCTTCCACAATGGTTATCCCGGCCCCAATGCTTGAATCTGATCCAATCTTAATACCCGGCATGATACTCACATTCACGCCAATCCGTACGTGACTACCAATCATCGCCCCGCACTTATTCTTTTGTGTTGATCCAATATCTTGTTCATCAAGCCGAAGATTGGCAAGAACAGAACCAGAGCCCATACTTATATCCGATTCCAACACACTATCTCCTATGTAATTAGAGTGAAACCAACAATCATCACCGATATAACTTCGTGTGATATCAGTATTAAACCCTGTCACACATCGGAAACCGATATGAGAAGCTCTTATAATATTGTTATTACCGATAATTGATCCCTTGCCAATATAACAAGGGCCGATAATTTTCGTATTTTCATAAATCGTGACGTTATCCTCTATGTACACGTTTCCTTCTAAGATGACATTTTTTTTGATCTCAACGTTTCTCCCAATTTTTGGAGGCAACTGAGACAACAGCATTGCATTCACGTCCAATACATGCCACGGATATTTAAGCGGCGCCCATAATCCATCGTAGGAGACCATGCAGACTTTATGATCTTTCATATATAAAGAAAATGCTTGTTCATACATATCATCTTTTAATGATTTCACTTCTTTAAATAATGACGTAAATGCGCAAAGCTCCGGGAAAAAATGAAAAACGAGATTTACTCGATCACTTGGTTCATTTCCTTTTCCCGGCTTTTCAACAATTTCCACTACTCTTCCATCATCAATTTTTAAATACCCGCCATCAAAATATTTGCTGACTTGTTTCCCCACAACCCATGGGGATTCCTTCATCGCTTCAGTAAAAAGTTTCGAATAGAAACCAAGATCAACGACATCTTCGGCGTTAACAATTAGCACGGGATTATTATTACCAATACTATCTGCGGCACGAGAAACTGCTTCAGCCATTCCTTTGGGCTCGGGCTGAACGACGGTACGAACGGCAAGCTTAGAAAACGTAAAAGCAGAAATATGTACGTTATCCTCAGGCCTACAAACAATAACCGCTTCTCTAAACCCTGCATTCTCAAAAAGAGCTATATTGTGCTCAAGAAGCGATGTGCCCATAAAAGAAAAAAAGTCTTTGGAGCGTGTCATTGGCCAAAAGCGCTTTCCTGCACCTCCTGCAAGGATTAAGAGAATCGGTAATTTTTTCATTCTTCCTCCTTTATGCGTACTATATCAGCTCCCAGTGCTTGTAATCGTTCGACGATATGTTCATATCCGCGATCCATCTGTTCTACGCCATGCACATAACTTTTGCCTTTCGCGGTAAGGGCTGCAAGAACGAGTGTTGCTCCAGCACGCAGGTCATGCATGGATAATACCGCGTTGTGAAGCTCAGTTTTTCCAACTATACGAATAGCTTGCTGACTCTCGACTGATTTGTCTGCCCAATTGAAATTATAATAGGAAGAAGGATTGGCAATCTCCGGAGTGAAATATTCAATTTTTGCTCCCATTTTATGAAGCTCAGACACATAGCTAAATCGGCTTTCAAATACCGTCTCATGCAAGGTAGATACGCCGTCTGCCTGCGTCATAAGCACTGACCACGGTCCTTGCCAATCAGTCATAAACTTAGGATGGGGGGCAGTCACGACATCTGTCGCAGTTATGGTACCACTTACCAAGCTATAACGCGTTTCTGCCTCAGAGATAGTACTTACTAATCCACCTGCTTTGGTAAAATACTCTAAAAACATCTTTAAATGTTGAGGCCTTGAGTCATGCACCGTAATATTTCCTCCTGTAATTGCAGCGGCAATAGCAAAAGTCACCTCTTCATTTCGATCCGGCATTATCCTGTAAGAACAACCATGTAAACTACTTACACCCGTCACAACAATCTGTCGTGGCATAGGACGTTTGATAGAAGCACCCATAGCGATAAGAAGAGAAATCAAATCATCAATCTCAACTTCTTCTGCTGCATTATCAATGATGGTCTCTCCTTTCGCTAACACTGCAGCAAGGAGAATAGTTTCTGTACCAGTGTGCGTATTTTTAGGAAATGTAATATGCGCGCCATGAAGGTTATCAGCCTTGGCGTAAAAATAACCATCATCCGAGTTATACGTAATTTCAGCACCCATATCGCGTAACGCTTGTATATGTCGATCAATGGGACGTGCGCCTATGCGACATCCCCCTGGATTTGGAATTTTCGCGTCACCAAATCGAGATAAGAGAGGGCCTAGTAACATCGCTGACGTCCGTATCCTAGCGCCAAGATCGAACGGCACGGTAGTACTCTCTACTCCTACATGGTTTATTGTGACTTCATGATCCGCCCACGTATGTTGTATTCCCATCTTTGAAAGCAACTCCAACAGAAGATGTACGTCATGAATATGCGGCATATTGGAAAGTATGAGCGGTTCATCCGTCAAAAGCGATGCGACAAGCGCTTTGACGGCTACGTTTTTTGCTCCAGCTATCGTAACTTCTCCGATAAGTGGTTTGCCCCCTTCAATGATAAAAGTTTCCATAAATAATTAAAATTCTCCAACTCGCTGTATTTCTTCAACCAAAACAATACCGAATTGCTCTCTTACTTTCGCTCTTGCAATCTCTATTAATTCTATCACGTCTGTTGAAGTTGCTGTACCTGTATTGACGATAAAATTTGCGTGCAATGGAGAAATCATCGCGCCGCCAACCGAAACACCTTTAAGACCTGCATGATCCAATAAATATCCCGCAGAGGTAGTGCCATCTGGTGTTGAAGCGGACAACGCGTCGGATTTCGATAAATTTTTAAATGTACACCCCGCAGTTAATACGCCCTGCGGCTGTGTGAGTTTACGATGTGCGATACTTTCGTTTGCGATAGCCCAAAGCGAATCCTTGGTATTAGCCGTCAACGCAAAAATAACAGACACAACAATGTTACCTGATTTTTGGATACTACTTTGGTCGTAGCCAAAATGAAAATACGACTGCGGGACTATTTTTTTCTCTCCGGTCACCGTTACAACACGGGCCTGATACACAACGTCTCCTACATATCCGTTGGGATGCGTCCACTTAGAATTCATATACAGAGCGCCGCCCACAGACCCAGGAAGCCCTAAATGCATATGAAGCCCGGAAAGCCCCTCTTCTATAGTAAATCGAACGAGCATATTCATCGGCACTCCCGAGTCGGCTTGCACAAAAACAACTTTTTTCTCTTTCGCTCCCTGTTTTTGAACTTTCATCCCTTTTATTGCGATTCCTTTCGTAAGGTTTTTTATTACTAATCCGCGTACTCCCTTGTCGCCAATAAGAATATTTGAGCCGCCACCAAGTATAAATACCGGTACAGAGAGTAATCGTGCGTGACTTACTGCCCGCAGTAACTCATCGGCCGTACGTGCTTGATAATACAAATCCGCAGGCCCTCCAATTTTAAACGTGGTAAGAGGCGCTAATGGGTAATCAACTTGTGCTCGTTCACCCAGTACCTGCTTTAATTTTTCTAACGCTTCATTCATATTGTGTATTGGTCATTGATTATTGGATATTGATCTATCAAGATACTCCCTTCCCCACGTATAAATATCCCCAGCCCCCATAAATATAATAACGTCATTCGATGTAATAAAATCATCAAGTTTTCCCAATACGTCTTCTTTTGTTTTCCCATACGATACATTGCTGTGGTGCTTTACTGTTTCACTCACTAACGTCTGACCCGTAAGCCCGAGCGTCTCTTTCTCACGAGCTGACGGATAAATATCCGTAAGAAGTACAACATCCGCATCCTGAAAACTTTTTGAAAATTCGCAAAGCAGCATATTCGTACGTGAATAGGTATGCGGTTGAAACACTGCAATAATACGTCTGTCTTTGTACCACTCTTTTGCAGCTTTAAGCGTCGCCTGAATTTCTGTGGGATGATGCGCATAATCGTCTACAATAATCGCGCCTTTTTTATCCCCAAGATACTCAAATCTTCGTCTTGTGCCGCCAAAAATTTTTAGTCCCTCGCGGATATCCGAAAGTGAAATCCCTGCGGCTTCGGATGCTACAATTGCAGCTGTCGCGTTTGCTACATTGTGTCTCCCTGCGACTTTTATCATAAACTCGCCCATCGGTACTCCTCTTTTTTCAAGCGTAAAAAACTGCCGGCCATCGCCAAGACTTACATGTGTGATACAAACATCAGCTCTTGGTGAAAATCCATACGTCTCGACAAAGGAATTAGAGAGTAAAAATGTACTTTTTTCATCATCTCTATTAACAATCAAACACTGTGTTTGAAAATCCATTTTCGCGACAAGCTTTTGAAATGCCTGCTTCACTGCCGTCAAATCCGCATACACATCAGGATGATCAAAGTCGACGTTTGTGACGACCACTATCTCAGGATGCATCCAAAGAAATCGGGGCGTATCATCATGATTGGGATCTGTGACATACTCATCTCCCTCGCCGATAAACCAATTACCCTTTCCGGCATGTCCCGCAGCTTTTAAGCCCTTGATAGCGCCACATCCTATCGCGTAAGACGGTTGAAGTTTAGCCGTCTCAAAAATACATGCAATCATCGCACTTGTCGTCGTCTTCCCATGACTGCCAGCCACCACAACTTGCCTTTTGCCTTCCATAATCTCTCCCAACGCTTGCCCATGAGGCAGTACCGGAATACCCAATAAGACAGCAGCAGCCACTTCTACATTATCTCGACCTTCATGCGCTCCCGTGTACACGACAAGATCAGGAACTGCTTTCGCATATCTTTCAGGATCAAATCCTTCATACACAATGACCCCATTGGCGCGAAGCTGTTCATCTGTCGGAAATATATCTTCTGTGTCAGAACCCGTCACCATAATTGAAAGATCACGAAAATACACCGCAAGAGATGCCATCGCGACACCTTTCACCCCTACAAGATGCACATGTTTCATGCGCTTTGGAAGATGATTTTTCATGCTGATTGTGTTGTACATGCTTTTTAGATTAATTAATTCTTCCAACCAATAACCCCAACCATTTCACTATATGAATCATCAGAATCTTTTCGATAAGAGAAGAGGCTCTTGCTATTGCATGACGTACAAAGGTCAAAAAGGTCAATATTCTCTTCTAAAATACCAACACCTTGCAGATCTCGTACGTTCGCCTGACCAATATCTATGTGCCATGCATCATTAATTTTTTTTACTATGCCGTTCTCTCCAAATTTTTTTCGAAATTGTTGAGCGCGATCAAATGGGACGTTATAACAACACAATCCAATATATGGACCGATTGACACCCGTACTGTTTTCTTATCTGCTCCTTTTTCTACCATCATGTCAATAAGATTTTTAGCGATTCCTCCTATTGTACCTTTCCATCCGGCATGTGCCGCGCCAAGAACTCTACTTTTTGGATCCACAGCCAACATTGGTACACAATCGGCAGTTATAACGCATAAAGACCTCCCTTTTGAAACAAGCCCATCGACACCTTGAACAATGAGGTCGGTGTCAATTTCATGTACAAAGGCGACTTTATTTCCATGCACCTGTTTGGGTTTTGATAAAGTAGTACCATCTAAACCTAAAGATACAGCAAAGCGAGTTCTCATCTCTGGATTTTGCATATCGCCATCAAATCGAGATGAATATCCGTGAACAAGATGTTTCACGTTCGCAAGCAATGCAGATTGAAAAACTTTAGCTTTATTCATAAATTGCTTAAGTATTTTTTTACTTCTTTTTGATCACTCCATGGGTATTCTGTCGTACCGCGGCATAAACTTTTTTCATGACCTTTTCCTGTTATAATTACGATATCTCCAGCCTCAGCTGTTTTAAGCGCAAACTCAATTGCATCTTTACGCATTGGAAACCGGTAAACCGTTTTTCCATCGGGAATACCTGCCGCTATCTCACTCATAATCTTTTTTACATCCTCAGTTCTGTAATCTTCTTCAGTAAGAATGCTTATGTCAGCATAGAGACAAGACGCCGCTCCCATCATGGGGCGCTTAGAGCTATCTCGAAGCCCGGCACTTCCAAAGACATGAATGACGCGTTTTTTTGTCATTTTGCGCACGGTCTTTAATGCTTTATCGAGTGCATTTGGCGTGTGTGCAAAGTCTACAATCACACGAAATGGTTTATCCGCAATTACTTCCATGCGCCCGACTACACCTTTAAACGACGCCATGACCCGTTTCCACACATTCCGCTTCACCCCGAGTATTTGCGCAGCGGCAATTGCTGCGAGTGCGTTATATCTATTAAATTCTCCCGGAAGAAGTGTAGTAAACGAGTGCGTACTTGGATTGACCATGCTATCTCTTCGAATACCATACGTGACATATCGCTTGTTTCGGATATATGGAATGGCTTTTACATACAAATCTGCTTCGTCCCTATTTAGCACTACTACTTTTGATCTTTTAAGAAGCGATAATTTCGTTTTGACATATGTTTCAAACGAACCATGCCAATCCAAATGCTCGTGCGTCACGTTGGTAATGACCCCAACGCTAAATGGTATGCCCAACACCCGAGATTGACCGAGCGCATGAGAAGTGACTTCCAACACAACGTGCGTATCACCATGGTCTACTGCATCACGCAAATATTTTTGTACGAACCACGAAGTCGGAGTCGTAACATGAAATCCTGTGTCATACGTGTGTCCGCCAATCACCGCATGAACTGAGGTTATCATAGACGTTTTTATCTTTGCTTCTTTAAGAATTTCATAGAGTATCGTTGATGTCGTCGTTTTTCCATCTGTGCCGGTGACCCCTATGACAGTCAGCTCACGTCCTGGAAATCCAAACCAAAGATTAGCGGCAATTGCGACAAAAAAGTGATACACCCTTTTGAAAAGCTCAAGCATTCCCATATTATACTGTTTTTTGAGGAAATAATGCCAAAAAGTGCGTTTATCGGGGCCCAATGCCGTAGTACGTAAAAAGTTCTCGGGCAATCGTAAAAAACAGCGGTGCCGCTGTCTCAGATCCCCACTGTGATGACTGAGGCTCCCGAAGGGTAACCAACATGACAAATTTGGGATCGTCAACCGGTGCAAATCCGACAAATGAAGCAATTGTTTTGGTCTCATCATAATGACCAGCGACAGGAATTTGTGCAGTTCCCGTTTTCCCGGCTATCCTATAGCCCTTTGGCTTCGCCCACTTCGCTTCCCCGTTGTCCACCGCCTCAACCAGCATTTCCGCAGTAATTCGTGCGGCCTCAGCGCTTATCACCTGCCGCACCACCTTTGATTTGACAGGAATAATCCTTCCTGAAGCCTCGCGTATTTCTTTCACTACATGCGGCTCCATGAGTTTGCCTCCGTTTGCCAATGCCGCAACCGCTGTTACCATTTGAATCGGCGTCACGGCAATTCCTTGACCAAACGAAGCGGTAAGTTCATCTACTTCTGCCCATGAATCGTTTGCACGAAGAGTAGGCGATGACTCATCTTCTAAATCTATATTTGTCGGCTCCCCGAAACCAAAACGCTTGATAGCAGAAAGAAATTTATCATGCCCCAATTTCTTTGCGACAAACACCATGCCAACATTTGAGGAATACTCGAGAACCTCTGTCATCGAGATTGTGCCATGATATTCATTGTTCCACGTACGGATAAAATATGGTCCAATTTTGACAGGTCCTGTTTCCTCCATGGTGGTTTGTGGGGTAATGAGTTTGTCGTTTATCGCCGCCGCCATCACAAGCGATTTAAACGTCGACCCCGGTTCAAAACTTGAAGCTACTATTGGATTTTTATAATACTCCTTTGGAAATGACTCGAAACTTGATGGATCATAATTAGGATACGATGCCATAGCAAGCACTCCGCCGGTTTTAGGATCCATCAATACGACAGAGCCTTCTTTCGCACCATATTTCT
>CAYIXE010000017.1:0-20140 GCA_964367095.1 uncultured Gammaproteobacteria bacterium
TGCTCAAACGCATTGCGAAAGAATATGCCTAAACTTTTAAAACAGGCTCTAAGAAAAAATGGCATCCCATCAAATGTTTTAGTTATGCCAGCCGACGTGTATGCCACAGAAGTCAATAATTACGACAAAGACGCTGCAAACGATTATTTTTATACCATGACTCAAGAAGCCAAAAGGCGAAATTTTCAAGTGTCACCATGGTCTCAAATACGACGGGACAATCAACAAACGTATGACCGTATTCTCAAACGAGAAGCCAGTCTCGAGGCTTTATGGGCATCAACACCAAAGCCCTTATGGGAAAACCTTTTGGCAGCAGCAGACCGCAGAAGCAAGCAAAGCGAAGGTGATATTGCCAAAGCAGCGTTTGATTATTTAAAAGAGCGCGTCGCTGAGGCGCGCATTATCGATAACGTATACAAGCCTATCAAGGTCAGCATGGTGAGTCCTAAAAAGGATGTCATCCTGGATCGTGATTTACCACGGCTCTATGTTTTACCGAAGGAATTGCGTTTTCCATGGATGCCGATGACAAATGAAGGAGGACAACGATATGTCCGATAACATCTCCACTATTATCAAACGAGCCTATGATCTACACGTCCACATAGGACCGGAAATCATTCCAAGAAAATACATCGTGTCTACACTCATCAAAAATGAGCTAGGCAATATCGCTGGCATGGCTCTCAAGAATCACTTCTTCCCAACGACGCCGTTTATACGCGAGGTAAATCCAAATCGCCTGCAGTTATTTGGCTCGGTAACGCTGAATAATTTCGTCGGCGGGTTGAATGCTGATGCGGTGTATGCCGCAAGCACACTGACTAATACACGATTCATCGTGTGGTTTCCGACTGTCAGTGCCAAAAAGTTTTTGACAGAAAGCACGTGGGAAATTGCGCCCGAATGGGTACAGAAGAAAACGTTTCGCTCACGCAAAGCATCGACAGTCAAAGCGCTTACCGTGTTTGGCGCAAAAAATACGTTATCTAAAGAATGTATAGCCGTTCTTAAAGCAATCAAAGAAACCAACGCTATTTTGGCCACGGGTCACATTTCGTGGCAAGAATCATACGCACTTATACAAGAGGCAAACGCTATAGGTATACGAACAATGATTGTTACTCACCCTATATACCAACGCATAGCCATGCCGATTGCGATGCAGAAAAAGCTTTCCGCTATGGGAGCCAAAATAGAACTGTGTTGGTCTATGTGGAAAATTGACAACATACCTATCGCCAATATCGCTACAGAGATTAAAGCAGTGGGTGCCAAAAACTGCATTCTATCGTCCGATAGTGGACAAGCATACAGCAAATCACCCAGTGCTGCATTGAAAGAATTTGGTGATGCACTTTTACAAGAAGGCATAACGAAAAATGAATTAATAACTATGCTCATCACCAATCCCAAAAAGCTATTAGGAATTCGTAGAAAGGAGGTGAAAAAACAATGATAGAAAATATGCCGATTGTAGAAGCACGACGTGAATTGTCAAGAAGAGCATCAGCGCTATACCCTGAATGGTCGTCACTGTTGTCGGACACAGATCTCGAGCGCAGACTCATTCAACGATTTCGTCGAAACGACAAAGACTATAATGTGTCACTTAGCGGAAGTCCGAATCATGGCTTTCAATATTGGGAATATGATGGCGAGTCTCCATTATTTAGCATTTCTAATGCTGAAGCATTACCAATCATAAAAGATGAACGATGGATGCGTATGGATGACTTCTTGCAATCATTAAAAAAAGACACAGTAGTACTTTTTAATGCACAAGATATTCGTAACGCAAAAAGTATTCTTAGCTTACCAAGAGCGTTTACTAATCTAGAAAAACTTGATGAGTTGATTGCGAAAGACAAACGGAATGGTATCATTCTTGTAAAGCCATAACGTCGTATCGTGCAAGGACCCAGCATGATATAACATAGTAAACATGAATATAAATATGAATCTACTTATCACTACTCCAACAAACATCCGATATCTTACCGGATTTATTGGTGTGGAATCGAGAGACGCATATTTATTGCTGCTGCCAACCAAAACATTTCTTTTTGTCTCCCCACTCTACAAAGAGGAAGCGACAAAGGTTCAACTCAATAATTCGTTCTTACAAAAACATTTTCCAAAAATTCATTCGCTTGAGGTAATATCTTTGTCGCCTGATAATCGTATAACAAAACAACTCCAGACTATTTGTGAAAAGGAAGGTATAAAAAATTTGCAATTTGAATCAGATAATCTTTCAGTATCAGAATTCACATCGTTTACGAGCGCGCTACCTTTTCTGAATCTCAAGCCTACACAAAACATCATCGAAAAACTTCGAATGAAAAAGTTCCCGAGTGAAATCGCATCGATTAAAAAAGCCGTAAAACTAACTGACGAGTGCTTTACGTTCATTCAAAAGA
Organism: uncultured Gammaproteobacteria bacterium; assembly: GCA_964367095.1. Taxonomy (GTDB): domain Bacteria; phylum Patescibacteriota; class Microgenomatia; order UBA10105; family UBA927; genus UBA927. The sequence goes on from CAYIXE010000017.1 coordinate 2,427, forward strand.
AAATTCATAAAGGAGTTACCGAATCCGAACTCGCATGGGAGATAGAAACATATTTTCGACAAGCTGGCGCACAACTCGCTTTTGCTCCCATTGTGGCGTTTGGGAAAAATTCCAGCCTACCACATTATAATCCTGAAACTTCTCCAAGGGATCCCCTTGGAGAACGAGAGGTCATTTTGCTCGATTTCGGAGCACGGGTCGATGGGTACTGTGCGGACATGACGCGCATGATATTTGTGGGCAAACCAAAACCTGAATGGCTGGAAGCATACAACACAGTTCTTAGCGCACAACAAACAGCCCTCGACAAACTTTCTCATATATTAATATATGAGAAAAATGATGTTATATCTGCAGCAGAAATTGATCAAGCATCTAGAAAAATTCTTGAAGATAAAGGATTACCAACGTATCCACATAGCTTAGGTCATGGTGTCGGATTAGATATCCACGAAGCGCCACGACTTACCATCCATCAAGACGTGATCCTTTCTCCTGACATGGTCGTTACGATTGAACCAGCAACGTATTTGACAGGTAAATATGGAATCCGTATCGAAGATTTAGTGCTGATTACAAATACTGGAATTGAAGTGCTTTCGAAAAGTTCAAAAAACATTATTATATTAGCATGCTAACATGTTAGCATGCTAATATAATAAAAAAGAAAATAAAATCTAAACTCAATACTTGTCCCAAAGAACAAGTATTGATAGGATCAAAGAAGACTATATGAACATCATCCAACCACTAAAAGGTTTACCCCGTACGGTTCAGCCGTTGCGGGGGTTTCGGGACTTTTTGCCAGCTGAAGCAACTAAACGCAAATGGCTACGGGATAAACTTGCCACAATCTGTGAATCGTGGGGATTTGCGCCGCTTGAGACGCCTACCCTTGAGCCACTTGAAATATTTGCTGGTGCAATTGGAGAAGATGAGAAGTTATTTTTCAAATTTAAAGATCAGGGAGATCGAGATGTCGCGCTTCGCTACGATCAAACGGTGCCAACGTGTCGGGTAATCGCACAGTATCAAAACGAACTTACGTTTCCATTCAAGCGCTATCAAATCCAAACCGCATTCCGAGCGGAAAAACCACAAAAAGGAAGATATAGGGAATTTATACAAGTTGATGCTGATATTTTCGGCGTGAAGACTCCTGATGCTGATGCAGAATGTATCGCACTCTCTCTTGATATCTACAAACAACTCGGCTTCAAACGAGCACTCGTGCGCATAAACTCACGAGCGCTTTTTAAAGATATGCCATACGAGGCAATAGTCAGTATAGATAAGATTAAAAAAATTGGTGATGACGACGTCGTTGAAGAGATGGTAAAGAAAGGAATTGAGCTTTCTAAAGCAAAAGAATATCTCTCTTACGTCAAAAATTTGAAACCCAATGAAGAAATAGTATTTATCCTAAAATATCTCAAAAATTACGGCTTTCCGGACGACTGGCATGCATTTGATTCAACTATCGCGCGCTCCTTCTCCTACTCAATGGGGCCTATTTGGGAAGTAGAAATTCCGGAGGCCGGATACAATATGTCCGTATTGGGAGGCGAACGTTATGATGGTTTAGTAGAAAAATTGGCGGGAAAAGATATAGGAGGCACAGGATTTGGTCTGGGGTTTGATCGCACACTCGAGGCCTGCGAAAGTATGAATCTTATTCCTACACTCTCTGTCGCGGGACAAGTCCTCGTAACGGTATTTAATAGTGATATGTTACCTCAATCACAACAGATAGCAAAACAATTGCGTGAGGGTGGCATTTATACTGATTTATATCCAACGACGGACAAACTGGAAAAACAATTGAAGTTTGCCGATAAAACAGGCATCCCCTACGCCATCATCCAAGGGCCGGATGAAATGAAACGAAATGTGGTGCAGCTTAAAAAACTCGCGACCAAAACCCAAGAAGAATTAACGATTGATCAAGTGATAGAGAAATTAAGTTCTAATTAGTCTAATTTCTAATTGACCTAAACAAAAACATACATGAAACCTGCCAATGGTAAGACATATGATCTTGCTGAACGAACTGCTCAATTTGGAGAAAAAATTATTGAGTATTGTCGAATAATTCCTCAAAGCCCTATTACGAAACCATTGATAACTCAATTAGTAAAATGCGGAACAAGTGTGGGCGCCAATTATTGTGAAGCAGATAATGCCGAAAGCAAAAATGACTTTCGCCACAAAATAGGAATATGTAAAAAAGAATCACGTGAATCTGCCCATTTTCTTCGCATGATTGCAACAGCAATTCCATCGCTCAAAGATGCAGGTAATCTCTTGTGGCAAGAAGCAAAAGAGCTTAACTTAATATTTAATACAATTTATAAAAAGGTTTCCTAATTAGATCAATTAGAGCACTTAAAAATTAGAACTTACACTCTTATGGCAAAAAAACGGTTTATTGGAGCATTAATGCTTCTTTTGGTTTCTCTTATCTGGGGAGCGGCGGGGCCGGTAGTCAAACATACACTGACGTGGTTTAATCCGTGGCTCTTTCTCACCTATCGATTTTTTCTCTCCACTCTTATCGGCATTCCGTATCTTTATGTCACGCAAACGCCGTTTCCTAAAAAAGCGTCGGACAAATTATTACTGCTTACAACGAGCATTATTTCAGCCCCCCTCTCACTCTTTCTTTTTTTCACGGCACTCAGTAAAACGACCGCACTTTCAGGAAGTCTCATCACCGCGGCTGGCCCCCTCTTTCTTGTATTAGGTGGCGTGTTATTTTTTCACGACAGAATACGAAAAAATGAAAAAATCGGAATAGCTATCACCATCCTTGGGACATTGCTGATCGTCATCGGCCCGTTTATCCTCAATAGCCAGATGGATACTCTCGGGAAAATCGAAGGAAACGCACTGATGCTTTTGGCCGTTATGACAGACATTGTTGGCGCTCTGCTTTCCAAAGAAGCCATGAAAAAAGGAATAAATCCAACCTTAGTCGCGCAATTTCAATTTATAGTCGGTTTTATACTCTTAGTACCACTCCTTCTTCTTTGGCAATCACCTGAAACGATTGTAACGACACTCATCAACGCGCCGAAAGAAGCACATCTTGGGACACTCTTTATGGCAATATTTTCCGGCACGATTGCCTATACTTTGCGAAACATCGCCATAAAAACTATTGAAGTATCAGAGTCTGCCCTGTTTCAATATTTGCAACCCCTCTGGGCAGCAATTTTGGCCGTTCTCTGGCTCAAGGAGTCTATTACGCCTTCATATATTATAGGTGGAATAATAATTGCAGTCGGAGTGGTTATTGCCGAGCGTCGTAGAAAATAGTATACTTAACCTCTATGAAGTCCGATATACATCCGAAATGGTTTGAAACGTGCGTCGTCTCCTGTGCGTGCGGCAATACGTTTACTGTAGGCTCTACCAAAGACAAAATTGCGATAGAAATCTGCGGCAAATGCCATCCTTTTTTCACAGGCGAAATGCGCTTTGTAGACACCATGGGTCGCGTAGAGCGCTTCCAATCTAAACAAAACGCCGCGAAAAATACCGTTTACGTCTCTAAAAAGAAAAAACTACAGCTTAAAAAGCAAAAAGACGACATGACTCCAAAAAGCCTCAAAGAGATGTTGATGGGAGCGAAGTAGTTAATTAGGAAAAAAGTTAATTAGTTACTTAGTAAGACTCAAACAATATTTTCCAATTAGCAATTGCTAATTAACTAAGTAACTCGTGTTGCTAACTAACTAATTCATATGAACACAAACATAGCCATCATGGAATTCAGGGCTGGCCCCGGAGGCGAGGAGGCTAAAATCTGGGCGGCTGATTTGCTTCGTATGTATTCCCGCTACGCAGTAATTTGCGGATGGAAAATAGATCAGCTCGATGACACGGTGCTTCGTGTAAAAGGGCCGGATGTATTTACCAAACTGCAGTATGAGGCAGGGACACATCGAGTACAACGAATTCCATCGACTGAGAAACACGGTCGAATTCATACCTCTACCGCCACTGTAGCAGTTCTTCCAGACGTTCCTGAGAATGAAGTGAACATTCGTACGGAAGAAATTACGTGGGAATTTTATCGTGCTGGCGGCAAGGGTGGGCAAAACGTAAACAAGGTAAGTTCAGCGGTACGACTTCGCCATATTCCTACAGGCATCATTGTCCAGTGTCAAAACGAACGCGATCAATTCCAAAATCGCGCAGTGGCTCTCTCCATGCTTCGTGCTAAACTCTGGGAAAAACAGTTGATGGAGCGGGAAGCAGCGGCAAACGAACAACGAAGTGTCATAGGCCGGGGCATGAGGGCTGAAAAAATCCGAACATATAACTACGCCCAAAACAGAGTGACCGATCACAGGATAAACAAAAGCTGGCACAATTTAGAAGATATTATAGAAGGCAAAATGCAAAAGATTACCGAAGCGATGATTGAAACTCCTACTTCCTAGTATTAAACGTTTCTCTTTTTAAAAACACGTTCCCAGAAAGTATCCAAGCTAATTTTACCTGCTATAAATGGTTTTTTGGCTGCCACAACATGTGGTTCTAATGGCGGTGTACCTAACGTTTGATCCAACTGTGCTTGCCTATCGAGATCTGCTCCCCCACCACCAATAATGGGTCTTCCTTTTTCTTCTCGTCTTGCACCTTTTGCCATTCTATTTTCGACACCTGTTTGTTCTCCCATATTAAATACAAATATAACCCACTAGAACTAAAAAATCAATAACTATCGTAACAAAACTTCTATCGCTTTTGCAAGTTGGCCGTCGCTTGTCGCTGTCGCATCAGAAGAAAGGGAGACGACCAAATCTGGCGTGACGCCTTTTTGGCTAATGCTATCCCCAAGCGGCAAAAGCCACTTTCCTGTCGTGATGTGTACTCCAGCTCCCTGCCCTAATTCAAATGGCGTCTGCACACTTCCTTTCCCAAACGACGTCTCCCCCACAATCGTAGCTCTTTTATAATCCCGAAGCGCTCCGGCTACGATTTCAGCCGCTGACGCGCTTCCTTTATTTAACAAAACAACCACAGGAATAGTTAACAGTTTGCCTTTTCTGTCTACGGGATACTCTTGGCGTGTACCATCGCTATTGACCTGCGAAACCACAACACCACTTTTTAAAAACTCGCTTGCGATATAGACTGAACCATCTAAATACCCTCCCGGATTATTGCGAAGATCAAAAACCAACCCTTTGATCGCACCTGTTTTTTGCTTTGCCACAATTTCAGATACTGCTTTATCCCAATCATCATTGGTGTGATCTCCAAAACGGGAAAGAGAAAGATATGCGACGGTTTCATTTCGCGTTCGAATTGTTGCCGCTTCAGTAGCAGAACTTATTTCAGTAATCTCTGGAATTGTTTTAATCCATGAAGTAACAGACGGAACGACTATGGTCGCACGCTCAAGCGTCACATCTATGGTAGCAGTGGCGTTTTCGTGGAAAATGGTAAGCGTCACAGTGGTGCCTCTGGGGCCGCGAATTTTAGCTACAGCCTGCTGGACAGACCAGCCTGTTGTGTCTTCTCCATCCACCTTGAGGATAAAGTCGTTAGGCTTTAGTCCCGCTTTTTCTGCAGGATTGCCTTTAAGAGGTGTGACAACGATGACACGACCCTCTTTAATCCCAAGTTGCGCGCCGATGCCTTCAAACTGACCGCCAAGGTCATCTTTAAACTCCTTATTTTCTTTCGGCGTAAAAAATGAGGTGTACGGATCATCGACGGCATTGACCATCCCGGAAATTGCCCCAAATACCAATTTTTGAATATCGATCTTATCAGGATCAATGTAGTAGCGACTCAGCTTCCCCCATACATCCCAAAAAAGAGAAAAATCAACGTTTTCACTATTCGGGACCTCGGTATTTAAAACTACTCGCTTATCTTTTCCTATAGAAATAGAAGCTTTTCGTTCACCAAAATAGTACCCGGTACCACCAACGAGTACGATAAACGCAATGACAAGAAGAAACGAACGAATTTTGGAAAATGGCAGGGTTTGCATCTTTATCTATGGTATTATGCGCGTACAACAAAAGGCAAGAGTGCAACTAAACGAGCTTTTTTGACTGCCAACTCTAATTTACGCTGGTGCTTGGCACAAATACCGGTCTTTGCTTTGCCCATAAATTTTCCGCGTTCCGTCGTAAATTTGACAAGAAGCTGAAAATCTTTATAGTCAGGATTGGTCTTTCCTGTACAAAACATACAATTGGTAGGAACTGGTTTTAACCGCTTCGTAAATCTATTGGATCGTTGCATAGAGTAGTATTATACCGTAAATGAATGGCAATTAAAATGGGATATCATCAGGATTCACGTTTTCCGTAGGTGTAACTGGCGTACTTTGTTTTGGCGTTTCTTCTTTTGCTATCGTTTCTTGGGGTGCGTCATGCACTTCCCCCGCCTCAGCGGCGGGGCGTTTGGAATCTAAAATTATCATATCTTCTATCACTATTTCAGTGCTTTGCCGTTGTGAACCATCTTGGGCACTCCACGTGGATGTACGAAGTCTACCTTCTACATAAATTTTACGCCCTTTGACAAGAAGTTGGCTGCAAAGCTCGGCTAACTTGTTCCACGCGACGACGCGATGAAATTCTGTTTCTTCTTTTTTCTCACCACTGTCAGTCGTCCATGATCTGTTGGTCGCAAGTCCTATCGTACACACAGCGGCTCCTGTGGGGGTATAGCGAAGCTCGGGATCTCGGGTCAAGTTACCGATTAATGTGACTTTATTTAAACTTCTGGCGGACATATAAATTAGTTAATTAGCAACACGAGTTACTTAGTTATTTAGCAAGACAAAAGCTACTCCTTTACTGTTAAAAGAAAACGTAACACGGCGTCTTGTAATTTCGCTCTTTTATCTATATCTGTGACTTTAATGTGGCCTGAAAGCTCAGCTACCAGATATGTAGCTTCTTTTTGCTTTTTGATAATATATGCAAGCGGTCGTTTCCCCATAGAGGAAATACTATTTATCTTTACCTCAGCACCCACCAATTTTTGGACAAAATCTATTTGCTTTTTTTCGATCTCTAGCTCGACCGAGGTGTTAACCAAAACCATGAATTCGTATAACGTGTTCATAAGCACTAATGATATCAGCTTCCGATCTTAAATTCAACGACATCCCCGTCTTGCATCACATATTCTTTGCCTTCACTTCTGGCTTTTCCAGCCTCGCGAGCCTTTTTCCAGCCACCCAAACTAACAAAGTCATCAAAAGAGACCGTGTCACATTTTATAAACTTTTTTTCAAAATCTGTGTGGATGACGCCAGCTGCCTGTGGTGCGAGCATGCCCTTTTCTATCGTCCATGCACGTGACTCAAGCTCACCAGTTGTTAAAAATGAAATGAGTCCCAACGTCTCATAAGATTTGTTAATCAATAAATCCAAGCCTGATGACGTGACGCCGAGTGACTTGAGGTAATCAGTCTGCTCTGTATTCGACATGCTAGAAAGTTGTGATTCTGTTTCTGCACAAATCAAAACCAGTTTTTTTTCGATCCCAATCAATTTGTCAATTTGTAAACCTGTTAGTTGTTGTTCCGACACATTACCTACGTACACAAAGGGCTTCATGGTAAGAAGCTGCAACGGTCTTATAAGCTCTCTCTCATCTGGATCGGTTAATACATCGTATGCATGTTTGCCGCCATCCATCGCAGCCTTCAATTTCTGTACCAAATCATATCTGGCACGATCAATTTTTTCCGCATTCATCTTGGGCTCTGTTTGTTTAGTGAGAGTCTGCAAATCGGCCAATACCAATTCCGTCTCTACGATCTCTCGGTCTCGATTTGGATCTATCGTTCCTTCGGTGTGTATGATATTGGAATCAGGGAAGAATCGTAACACATGACAAATGATATTCACTTCACGAATGTGTGCCAAAAATTTATTCCCTAGCCCCTCCCCCTCTGACGCGCCCTTGACCAATCCCGCAATGTCTACAAATTCTACCGTCGCAGGACGCAAGGGCGGCAATTTCTCTAGCTTATCCTCGAGCCTAGTGATCTCTGCTAACTTTGCTAATCGCTCATCTGGCACAGGAACGACACCGACGTTGGGCTCTATGGTTGCAAACGGATAGTTAGCAGCAAACGCCACCTGCTTTTTTAAAAGGGCATTAAAAAGCGTGCTTTTTCCGGCGTTTGGTAATCCGACGATGCCGACTTTTAAGTTCATATCCCCTCCTTGACACCCACAATCATTATTAGTAAACTATGTATACAAAAGACGAGGGAGAGACCGTAAGGCTCGAGCTCGTTTTTTTACGTTTTTGGAACCACACAAAATGGATCAATGGCCTCATAAAGCTTCATTTTCATTTCCTTTGCAATCTTCGGTTTTTGAAAAAGTTTATGATCCAATACACGAATTATCCGAGCCTCGTATGTACTAACTTTATATGTTTCTTTTCCTGACAAACGTAAATATTTACATCGCGCTGCAAATGCAAATATATCTGCCAATTCTTCTTCAATATCAGAATTATTTTTGGTCACGAAGGACACAGAAGTAATCATCGTTTGTACTTTACGGTAATCGATTGCAAATTCAGAGGCTCCAGGAGAAAGAAAATACGAAAATTCACGAAGATAATACTGATCCTGCTCTGACGTTGCAGATTCAATGGTAATCTTTCCGTGATCACCACCTCGACCTAACAACCAAACAACGTAGTGATAAAAAATACGGTGCGCAGTTTCTTGCACGACTTTGGGGCCATTCCATCCTTTTTGGCGAGCTATACTTTTGTCAGCGACTACGACAAATATAGTATATTGAAATTCGTTAAGAAAAATAAATAAATCATGCAAAAATTCAACATATCTTGTTTTCTGTTTTTTAAACACTTCATAATCGCCTATTCGTAAACCTATATCGCGTGAGTGAAACGATACATTCGTTCTCCCCCAATATTTAAACTTAATTTGGTCAGCTCGAATTTTGAGCGCTTTCCGCTGATCAGATTCTACGGCGCATCCACAAAGAACATAAATTTCCGTCTTTTTGTCCAAAGGATTCGCAACACCAGATTCATCTATAAACAAATTAAACTGCTTCATGAAGGGATTGTATCAAAAATCTTGGATTATTTGTTATAAGAAAGGGTGCAAAGCCCTGCCCGCAATGCTTCGCAACGCGTGGCAGGCGGGTAGTCCACCCTTAGTGTGATAAACTTGTAAACCTTTACCAACCTCCCACCACTCATAGCCGACGTGACGGCAAAATTCTTTCCCGAGTTGGCACTCTCTTTTCTTCCTTTCCCATTTTTTGTATACTGGAATAGAAAGGAATTTCTCCCATGAAATTATTTGCTAAACTACTCTCCATCGCTATACTCACTCTCCTTCTCGTTTCCCCTGTATATGCATCGACACGCGCTGCAAAAAGAGATATCGTCCTTTCCAAAGAAACAGTAGTCAAAACAGATTATTTCGCTGCGGGCGATACCGTGACGATATCTGAGACCGTCGAAGGTGACGCATACATCGCTGGCGGCACAGTATCTTTTGAGAAAGAATTTCTTATTTTATATTACCATGTTTTCTTTCAAGATATCTTGTAATTCCGCTTGATAACACCCCTAAACTAGCGGTAAACACATCTACAACATTCAGTGACGTGACCGGCTTATTTTTGATTCGTGCAGGTGCCAAACTTGCTCGTGTTTGTTCTCCTGGTCTCATTTTCATTTTCTCTTCTAATGTCATATCATGTTCTACTCCCCACCCAAGAATCTTATTACGTGCGCTAATCAATACATATGCTCTCATTCTTCCAACTCTATTCGGTTCGTGTCCAACAACATGAGCCATTTCATGATGCTCATTTGCCATTCCTTCATGAAGATTAATCGGACAACCAACCTCACGTAACGTGCCAATGGCAATGCGGGTTTGTCTCAACTTTTCAGATCTCCTATTGGTAAATAACCCTTCGTAAACAATTTTGATTTCTGCCATAATCAACATTATAGGCTTATTGTAGCATTATGTAAAATTCTGGTTCTGGAGTTTCAGCTTTGAGGATTTGACTGAGTTGATCCCCAAGGACTATCAAGCGGTCTTTTCGAGGCCTCGGAAGCTGGAAGGCGAATTGGAATTGAAAAAGGGACACTGCGTAATTCAAGTGCCTATTTTAAGATTCATTGACAAAATCCTTTCGTTTTGGTAGTATATTTATATAAGAAGGGCGTCAACCGTTAGGATGATGGCCCTTTTTTGTGCCTATTTTATATCGCTCTTATATTCAATTACTTTAAATTTTTTTGCTGAAACTCCTCCGGTAAAATTTTCTCTTTGAACTTTTTCTAACACAAGTTTAAGTATTTTTACTTTATTTTTATCACCCGATACAAGCTTCAAGTCTCGTTTATAACAATAGACAACAGAGCCTATAAGCAAATCAACTATTTGGATAATATTTACCCCTTTTGAATCAACCCTATGTATTCCTCCAATTGCTAATCTATCGAGTGTTTTATTTATGTTATGTTTTACATCAACCTCAAACTTGATATCCTTTGGAGTCGTAACATAGTCGGCCAAAATCGTCAAAACTTCGTTATCTTCTATGCTTTGTTTTAAGAGAATTTCCGTAAATCCCTGATAGGCTTTATATGGATTATTTTCAAATTCTTTCTCGAAGTCTATGTCATCTTTGTTGATCACAATAGAAGAAAAATAAATTCCGGGCGTATCAAAAACTACCCCCACTATTTCTTTTATTACCTTTAGTTTCGCTTTAGAGAGTGTATTCCATTTAATCTCATCATAAAATTGATTTTTTTGTCTGATCTCTCTAATTTTTGAATCTAAATAAAAAGGTTGCAGGCATTTGATCATGCCCAAACAAAAAAATCTGTTTACTTTATCATTGATACTCCCAGTTTCATCAAAAAACACAAACGGAGTCCTTATTTCTCTATAATTTTTTAAAGACAAACTCATTATGAAAGCAATTATGCCACAAAACTAAATAACTCGCTATTTCAAACAAGGTATCCCGATGTGCGAAGCCCTGCCCGCAATCGCCTGAGCTCATGCTCTGGCAGGCAGGTATTCCACCCCCGAGGTGGAAATAGTTCATGAAACTCATGATACTATAGTAGTATGAAACGTTTGAGTGGATATGCGGTCCTCATACTTCTTCTTTCTTCTCTAAGCCTCAACGGCTATTATTTCCTCTCTGAAAATCAAGAAATGACCGTGGTAAGTGTGCACGACGGAGATACGTTTACCCTAGGCGATGGGCAACGCGTGCGAATCTTGGGCGCAGATGCACCTGAATTATCCAACTGTGGATCACAAGAAAGTTTAGATCGACTTAATGGCTTAGTGATGGGAAAAATGATACGGCTTACCGAAGAAAAGCGAGATACATACGGCAGACGAATGGGGCTGGTGTGGGTGGGATCGACACTGGTTAATGAAGTCATGCTCAAAGACGGACTTGCTCGCCCCGACTATACGCCGAATTCTCAAAACGAACGATTAAAGGCCGCGTATAGAGACGCAACTGACAATAATCGTGGGATACATTCGACCATGTGCAAACACACGACGCCTGTGCCACCGAACAAAACGTGTGTAATCAAAGGAAACATAGATAAAGCCAGTTGGGATCATTTCTATCACCTCCCCACTTGCCGGCATTACAATCAAATCGTCCTCGATGAGGATTTGGGAGAAGGATTTTTCTGTTCGGAAAAAGAAGCACAAGAGGCGGGATTCACATTAGCGCCAGATTGTTTACGATAGATATACACTATAATCCGTTCTAAAGACCCAAATCATCCTTGCTACAAAATATTCACGCTATAGCGCATAAATTTTGTAGCACTTTCAAATCACTCTGGGTTCTCCAAATTGTTGAAGCTAGTGCTTGTGGGAAAAAAGATGCTTATTGGATGTTCGGATCTCATCGTGTACGTGATAGAGCGCCGCAAGCATAGCCAACGAAAGATACACAGACCAAATAGGGATGTCGTAATACGGCGGACACGGGCTTCCGGAAAAAGGAGCTACTGCATCGCAGAGAGCTTTGTAAATAAATCGGTCGAGATTAAACATATCGACCGCACCGACAAAAAGGAAGAGGATTACAAACACAACAAACAATCTATGATGCCGAACAAGGTTTCTTACGCTCATATATTATTATCATATACACCATCATCTGATAAATGCAAGCTTCTTGCGCTCGTTATGATAATGTCTTTACAATAGAAAGTGATGAACGTGATTGATCAGGCTCTCTTAGACATAACAAGTCTCAAAACTCAAGGTGCGACAAATGTGGCGCTTGCCGTGCTTGACACACTCGAAACGCTTCTCGTCCAAACTCCAGACATCTCTGTCACATCAATTCAAGAAATCGGAAAACGATTAGCCTGCGCTCGGCCCACAGAGCCATTGGCGCAAAACGCCATTCGCTACATATTTTCCAATCCCACGAATCAAATTCTTCCTAAAATTCACGAATTTCGCGCGCTAATTGAAAAAGGGGAAAAACTAATCCCTGAAAATGGAAAACAACTCATTCTAAACAAAGGCACCTACCTTACACTTTGCCACTCATCCACAACAGTCGCATTGTTTCAGAAAGCGTATGAGGCAGGAATAAAATTTAAACTTTTTATATCTGAGACACGACCGCGATTTCAGGGAAGAATTACGGCAAAAGAATTATTAGAGGCTGGTCTTGAAGATGTCACGATGATTGTAGATTCGGTAGCCGTTGCACTTCTTGAGAGTCAAGAAGAAAAAATAGACGCCGTTTTTATCGGGGCTGATCTTCTTTCTCATACAGGGTTTGTAAACAAAATAGGAAGTTTAAGCGTAGCAGCTGCCGCAAATCGACATGATATCCCCGTTTATTCACTTTCAACACTCTTAAAATTTGATCCGCGTACATTTGAGCCAAAAATGATTGAAACGAGAAGTCCAGATGAAATTTGGAAGGACGCTCCCAAAAATCTTAAATTCTTCTCCCCTGCTTTTGATTTCGTCCCCTACTTACCCAATGTCCATATAATTTGCGAAGAAGGAGTGATGAAGGGAGAACATATCAAAGACGCAGTACAAAAACACTTTCCATTTGTTTTTGATAATACACATACTGCATAATACTTCTATGGCAAATACCTATACAAATTATTTAGCGCTACAGGAAACTATTGATACAAAAAAACATATTATCGCAACGTTTACTCTTTCAGTCTCCGGTGAACCATTTGAGAAAACAGCGGGAGGAGTCGCGGCAGAGTCGTCTGTGGGCACATGGACTGATGTGGGGCTTGAGGAAAAACAAATTTGGGATAGACTACACGCAAAAGTAATTGAACTTAATGAAAATCCGCCAGCTGGCGGAGGAACTATTAAAATTGCGTACCCGCTGGATTTATTTGAAAAAGGAAATCTCCCACAACTTCTCTCCTCTATCACAGGAAACGTCTTTGGTCTCAAAGAAATAGTAGGACTTCGACTGGAAGATTTAGAATTTCCGGAAAGCTATGTACAATCCTACCCAGGGCCAGCCCTAGGCATTGATGGTATTCGATCTCTCACGGGAGTCTTTAGTCAACCATTATTAGGTTCTATCATAAAACCAAAATTAGGATTAACAAGCGTTCAGCATGCAGAGGCTGCGATGAATGTCTATGACAATGGCATACATCTTGTAAAAGACGATGAAAATCTCACGAGTATGACATTTGATAATTTTTATTCCCGCGTCGACGAAGTCACAAAGCGAATGCATGCGAAAAAATATCTCCAAATTGGTCAAGCAAAAATTCATGCGTTTAACATTACCGCAAGCTATGAAGAAATGCTAAAGAGAGCAAACTATGTGCGGGACAGCGGAGCCAATTGCTTGATGGTGGATGTACTTACCGCTGGATTTAGTGGGATGTGCGGCATACGAAATAGAAACTTCGGCCTTATGATCCATGGCCATCGCGCGATGCACGCCGCGTTTACGCGTTCCCGCCAATATGGGATGTCGATGCTTGTCATCGCCAAACTCGCGCGCTTAGTCGGCGTTGATTCATTCCATACAGGTACGGTCGTTGGGAAAATGGAGGGTGGCAAAAAAGAGGTTGTTGCTATAAATACATTTTTGAGATCCGAGTGGTTTGGACTGAAAACTGTCCTGCCGACTGCTTCTGGAGGACTGCACCCCGGACACATTCCTGACCTTGTATCTATCTTAGGAAAAGACATGCTCTTTAATTTCGGCGGCGGCATCCACGGACATCCGGATGGAACTGCAGCTGGAGCAAAAGCAGTCGTCCAAGCACTTGATGCCACTTTAAAAGGCATGACGCTTCAAGACGCATCCTCTACCTGCCCAGAGCTAAAAAAAGCAATTGAAAAGTGGATGAAATAAGTACATTTCCCGATGTGCGAAGCCCTGCCCGCAATCGCCTGAGCTCATGCTCTGGCAGGCGGGTGTTCCACCCCAGATGTGGAATTTTCTAGTATAATGCGCGAGCATGATTTCCAAAGAAAACCCTCACAATCAAATCTACGAATGCGGCCCTTCAGAAACGATTATTCTTCCCAAGGGTGAAGTGGGGAAAACAAAAAAAACTCTTGTCGGTTGTCTGATTCCCATACTCCAATATCGCGATAGAATCATAATCGGACACTTCGGACCAAGAGAAACTGAAAAAGCAGTAATACGAATTGGCAATATACTTCATCCAGTCATTCCAGATCAAGTATTTATTCATCACAATTCAATGACAGATGATTCGTTTTGGTCCTATCACATCGACGAATATCTTGCGTTACTTGAAAATATGATAGAGCGTATAGCGACAATCACGCATGTTTCAAAACACAGCATTACCAAACGTTCATATCCTACTTTTTCAGATGTCCACGTAGACTGGTCAAGAACGAATGATCCAAGAATTTATACCCTGCCATCATCCGACACGCATATTTAAGATAGAAATCTTCTAGGGAATATTGGTATGTGTATCTGTGGGGACGGATCCAGATGAACATCTGCTCCAGAATATACAAACGTTACATCCTTTGTCCTTGGATCTCTATAAATTCCTTGAAGCAATCCTCTGTTTTGTACAACGAGTTCCCCCGATGCGACCTTGTTCTCTTTATTCACACCATACTCAAAGCGTTGTGGTGCAAACTAACACGTGTAGTGTACTCCTACCTGCGACGCTTTTCAAATTGACAATCCTCACCTCCCCCTTGTAAGATGATCTCTCAATTTTCCTAAAAGATGATTTCTCAATTTTCACATCAGCAAGACCTTTAGTATGCTTGACTGATTGTAACGTAAATACAAAGCTCAATGAGCAGGTTGTAGGCTTTTTGCCTATAAGAATTTAAACCGTGCAAATTGAGAAATCAAAAAACGACGTAAATTGAGAGATCACTTTACAATCCTCACCTCCCCCTAAGTTGTCTAATAATAAGTAACACTTCTTCTGATGAGTTTGTTTTCATACATGCATCTCTCACCTGACTTGCTCCGTTAAAGCCAGTAATATAGATTTTAAAAAACTTTTTAAGCATTGCATAATTTTTTTTATCACCCCACTCTGCAGTAAACATTCGCACATGACGCTCCATCAGATCAAGAAGTTCCATCGTCGTCGCCTCGTGTGGCACTTCTTTTCGATCAAACGCCCACATATTTTGAAACACAGCTCTGCCCATCATAACGCCATCAACGCCATATTTTTTATGTTTCTCCATCGCGTCAGCCGCATCTTTCACATCACCGTTTCCTATAATCTTTGTTTTCACTCCCATGTGATTTCTTATCCGTACTGCGTTGCCTATTTCATCCCAGTGGGCTGGCACTTTCGATAGTTCTTTCGCCGTCCGTGCATGGATAGTGAGTGCATCGAGTCCCAATCCCAACAAAAAAGAAACCCACTGGTCTGTAATAATCGTATTAAATCCGATTCGTGTTTTTACACTAATCGGTAGGTTTCCAGCGCCAAATCGTAATGCCTCTATCACTTCTTTGACAACTTCTGGTGTTTTTATCATGGCGGCTCCCGAACCTGTTTTGACAACGTCTCGTACTGGACACCCCATGTTGATATCAATCCCTGCAAATCCCATGGTGGAGATATCTTTGGCAGTTTCAAAAATGGTCTTTGGATCATTTCCCCAAATTTGGGCGATAATGGGTTGCTCATCTTTCGTAAAACGCAAACTCTCTTTCACGCGTTCTTTCCCGACAGAGCAAAATCCATCAGCACTCGTAAATTCGGTGAAGAATACATCAGGACGCGCACACGACGCAACAATTCGACGAAATATCGTGTCAGTAACTCCCTCCAAAGGAGCTAATACGAGAAATGGAACTTTTAA
The DNA here is from genome assembly GCA_964367095.1 of uncultured Gammaproteobacteria bacterium. Classification (GTDB taxonomy): domain Bacteria; phylum Patescibacteriota; class Microgenomatia; order UBA10105; family UBA927; genus UBA927. The sequence continues at coordinate 18,814 of CAYIXE010000017.1, forward strand.
CGTCTCCCAAATCGATTGCATCGCTCTATTATCGCACAGACGCATGGTTGCCACGAAATATTATCTAGCAACGCTCACACTCACTTGAATCGATTCAAGTGAGTTTATTATCGTACAGACTGTCTTGAGGTTCTTGCCATTTTTCGCTTCCATCTTTCTTTCCCCACACTACTCCAGTTTGTACCATATATAGGATGCATATCATCCAACATGGCCTCGATACTATCGATAAATTCCTGCCAATTACTTTCTTTTATAACTCGCTCAAGGGTCTCAATAGTTTTTGGCTTGGCGTTTTTCAACCATGCACCGACAGCTCCCGTCGCTGAATTAGAAACATGAAGCACATGCTTTATATCGATGGGCCTCCTACCTCTGTGCAAAAGAACTGCAATTGCGAAACGCTTTGCAAGCATGAGCTCTTCCGTATCGCTTAAAAAATCGGAAAAAAACGAGGAAACGGTATCGGCATCACGCAAAGAAGACATTGATTTCCAAAACTTAGAAAACAGCTCGCGCTGCGAATCTTTGTCCAAGCGATACTTAGAAACCTGCGTCATAGTGACCTCATAACTCACTTGAATCGATTCAAGTGAATGAATGTCTACGTTAAATATAAAACATAAAAAGAGAAAACGTCAAGAACATGTGCTGGTGACAGAACACTATTGGTGACAGAGCAGTGATGACTGCTAAAACGGGCAATGATATTATTCTTGGGGAGGTTCGGGCTGCTCGAGTTGTTCACCAGCCTTTAGCCATTGCACGTACGTGCATCCTGTCGCAATTTTCTTCTCTCGATCCCACCCGCTTGTTGAACACTTTTTCATGCGTTTGCCTGAAGAGGTCGTAAATAATACAAGTTTCGATGCACATTCAGGACATTCTTCGGGTAATTCGACGGTCGTTCCATTTATCCATTCTATATAGTCACACCCTGTAGCTTTTTTCGTCTCCTTATCCCATCCGCCCATACTACACTTTTTCATTTTCTTCCCAAATCGTGTCACGGTAAGAACAAGTGGATTGCCGCACTTTGGGCACTTCTCGTCCAAGGCTACCGGTTCAACAGCCAACCATTTCACATATTGGCACCCTTCTGATTTTTTGGTCTCAGCATTCCAGACTGAGGTACTGCACCGCTGCAGCTTCTTGCCTGTGGGCGTGGTGATTTCTTCACTTAAGGCACTTTTGCACAAAGGACACATATTGTTTGAGGACGGTTGATTATTTGTCATATATAAAGATGCTAACACACGATACACGAAATCAAAGTTTAAGTAAAATAAACGGTGGCTTTCAGCGTGAAAACTTGGTTTTCCAGTAG
>CAYIXE010000018.1:0-17044 GCA_964367095.1 uncultured Gammaproteobacteria bacterium
AGCAGAAGCTATGGCTTAGATACCCCGATGGCTCTGCCTCGGGGTGTGTCATTTCTTTTGACTCTTTATCATCTAAGGCAAAAAATTCATCCACTTCCTCGCTGGTATACTTCCTTACCGGATAGTCGAGAATACGTACAGGTTCTATAATTAATCTGCCTTTATCTTTTTTGACTCGCACATACCCTTTATCCTCAAACAGTCCTTGCCGAAGCGTACTAGGGAGTGTAAGTAACCATTTTGGTTGGAGTTTAACTATTTCCTCGGTGATAAGCTGTTGCATAATATTTCTATATTACAGAAATTCTGTCTTTCTGTCAAGATTACGGATATATTACCACTTTCGTTCCGATTTCTGCAAACTGATAGACTTCTTTCGCATCACCGATATCCAATGCGACACATCCCCCGGTATTTGGAACGCCGATAAAGTCTCGAGGTCTCTGAATTTTGTTTCCTGCAGAATAATAAAAGGGCAACTCATGGATTCCAAAATATGCACGTAATTCTTTGCTATAGTTAAATCCCATCCAGTACGGCATCCATACATTATAAATGGTTGAGAATCCAAGTCCCGTTTTATTTAGTATTTCAAATGTGCCGGTCGGTGTGGGGTAATCTTTGCCTGAAGAAATACGATATGATTTGACGAGCACGCCGTTTTTAAATGTATACATGCGTTGTTGGGAAATATCGATTTCAATATAGCGATTGGCCAAAGATCCGTCAGAATTAGGCCCGCTATCTACATTCACGTGTATACTCTCACCGACGAAGCCTATGTAGCGATCATGCAATGCTTGTTCTATAGCCGTTTTAAGCCGTTGTTTGGTAGATAGTATCTGTTCTTTTTCTTTCCCAAACATGACGTTTTCGGTGTATGTAGACAACAAATTTTCTGATGGAACGAACCGTGCATTTACCGCATCAGAGGTTATTTCCGTTTTTATACCGGATTGTAAGTCTTTGCGATCGATGGTAAAAAATCTATCTGCGTTGTTTATCCTCATAATGACCGTTAGGGAGCGGGAAAAAACATCAGCTATTTTTATATTCGTTTCCGTGACCTTTTCTTGCGCGTTTGTGGCAAGGGGCATTAATGGGGGAATGAGCGGATCAATATTGGTGCCAAATGTGTCTGCTATATACGTTTTAAAGTGCGTAGGGTGCAATCCGTATCGCATTTCCTGCTGGTAGAGGGTCATGCGTTTTTCGCTTTCATCAAACAGCATGATGTCGTCGCCTTTTGAGAAGTCATACACTGTTTTTTGGACAAACGCTGTAAAATCTTGAGTAAAGGAAAGTGGGGGTTTTACGGTTCGCGGAACAAAAAAAGACTTGATAAATTCCAGGATATTTATAGGGAAGCGTTTGGTATTTGGCAGAAAGATTTCTTTGAGAGCCTCTTTTGCGTCGAGATACACACCAATATCACGATAGTAGTAGGTATAGACGCGATTGTTTATTTGTAATCGTATGGGCATGTCCAACGTGGAGTTTAGCTTTTTTTCTATATCCTTTTTGGTCATAAGGCCTATGGGGAGATCGCCAAACAGAGTTCGCGGCGTGCTCATAAATACGGTAAGTATTTGAAGAATAAAGAGAATGTTTAAAAAGCCAAACAGCCAAAGCAATATATATCGCTTCGGTACTTTATGGTGTTTCACATGGTCAAGAATTTTTCTCATACTAAAAGGCTACCAAATTGAACGAAGAAGGACAACCTTAAAAGTAAGATGGAGTTATAGGTGTATATATTGACAGAACGCGCTAGTACTATTATAGTATGGGTAAGAATATGAAAACACCTGATTCGACGTTGCAAATTTTTCGTAGGAAAGTAGAAGAAGCGCGAACGTACGGTGGTCGTATTAATCTTGTTTCTTTTGAGCGATATAATTCCGGGGGTCGGTCGCGGGAGACAGATTTACGGATTTTAGTCGATGATCAGAGTTTGTATCCTGAGGTGCGAGGTGATGCTCGTGGTGCCTTGACTCAGCTTTTTAGAGAAGAAGCAACACTTCAAACCTCTCCAAAACAGCTTGTTGAAGCTGTTTACAGAAATCCTAAGAAAGTAAATCATCAACAGTATTACGATCTGAAAAATAATGAAGTAACGGGACGAGATGGTATACGATTGGGTGTAGAAATAGCAATGGATGACCGCGGTGAACTTACACGGACTTTTTATGCACGAGGACCGTGGTTGGGACAGCGAGTCATACAGAATATTAGAGCGTATATGAAGGATTCCAAGAAACTTCTTCCTCCTGATTCTGAGCTTTAGAACATTCCAATTTGTCTTGACGCGTCAATGACGTCTTTAGGATAGGAAAAATCAACAGGAAAGCTTTGGACATTGTTGAAGTTATCCATATATTTTAAGTGTTTGTTGACCACGCCATAGTCATAGAGTTCTTTGGTAAGCAACACGTCTGCTTCACAGTAATATTTTAATTTTGTGAGTGACGCTTGATCATGGTTTTTCCAATACTCTACAGCGTTTGTCCCGATGTCTGTTTTGTCTTTGTTGAGCGTAGACTGAGCAAGTTTGGAAAGACTTAAGGAATGGCCTAAGACAGATCGCACTGACTGCATGATGTCTAAATGCGGCATTTTGGCAAATGTGTCGGGCGCGTGGCGGGCAAGCGCAGGTATATCAAATTTTATGGTATTAAATCCAATGATTCGTTTGGCAGATGTAAGAAGAGGCCATAATCCATCAAGCTCCGTTACCCAAAAGCTTTTCATTTCTCCTTTCATTTCATTTTGAAACTCGTCGACCTGCCGTACGTATGCCGAGACGATGGAGATGAGTAAATCAGCAGGATCGTTGGTACTAATCTCAGAAAAAAGTTTTTGTGTTTCCACGTCAAATATTATTTCGGTAATCATAGTGAGGCTAGTGTAGCAAAAACGTTCGGATGAAGATAGAAACGAGATGAGTACCAAACAGTGTTTAACGGAGAGTAGTGCGTTGGGATGTGCCCTTTGTCTGTACGACGTCAAGAGGATGCCGCACGCCATTTTTCCAGAGCGTGTAACCTATCGCATTGTATTGAGGAGTTTTTATCCTATCATCAGAGAGAAGGAGTCGAAACTGTTCTTCAGTAAAAAATCCGTAATTTTGTATTTCATCCTTTTGTTTTTCAAAACTACCATCTATGATGACCCCTGTGTATGCGTAACCGAGATGCATTGGTTGTTTTTTTTCACTTGAGGAAACGGGTTGCGTTGTGTTCTTATCCTCGTAGTAATGCCATACCCCCAAAAGTTTATCGAGGCGAACGTTTAACCCTAATTCTTCGCTTGCTTCACGTATAGCGGCAGCCTCCGGCTCTTCATGATCTAAATCATCAATATATCCGGCAATTGGCGACCATTTGCCTCCATACTTATCAAGATCCTGCACCATAAGAAGTCGTCCTTCTTGATCCGAAAGAAATATGGATACAGAAGATGTTCCCGTGCTGTGCTCTTTCCACGCGGAATATTCTTGTCTAGGGATTGGTGATTGTTCCTTGGTAGCCATAAGGAGCCTATTATAGCGTATTTGATCCTATGGGAATACAATAAGCATATGAAATCATTGTCAGTAGACGAGCGTAAGCTCCTTATTATTCAAGGGTGTGATATATTGGCATACTCGCTTGCGGGTGTGTTTGTCACGGTATTTTTCTTTTCCCATAGTACTCTTTCTACTACTGCATTGTTTCGGGCTATAACATTTGCTTCTATGGTGTTCTTTTTTGCATTGACGGGAAGACTTCTTAAATATATTTCGGCCGGAATGCTCATAAAATTTAGTTTAGGGGGTGGTGCATTATATTTTCTTTTGTTGTTTCTCTTGCGAGAGCAAAGCATACGTTGGTATGTGCCATTGGGGATTCTTGATGGAGCAATGGGTGGAATATTTTGGGCTGCATTTAATTTGTATCAGTATATCGTCAGTTCGTCTGGACGCAGGGTCGCGTATTTCGGATGGGGACAGGCGCTGTTTAATTTGGCAAGTGCCATTGGTCCAACGATCGGAGGCTTGGTGATCGTCGTTTCCTCCCGTACATCAATAGGACTCACGGGCGGATATACCATATTGTTTCTGATTGTCAGCATTATTTTGGGTGTAACCGCATTTATTGTCGGTAAGCTTCCTGTACATGGGGATATAGCATTTTCGTACAAACACTTGCTGACGCACAAACGGTCGGTGGGGTGGAAATTGGTGTTGGGTCAGCAGGCGCTCCTTGGTTTGTATGACGTATCGCTAGGCACAGTAACGAGTGTGTTATTTTTTCTTATTATTCAAAGCGAAAGTAAACTCGGCATTCTTCTAACCGTTGGTTCACTGTTGGCAACTGTCACGAGTATTATAGTGACGAGGACGCTGGTAAAGTATCCGCAATTGTATTGGGCGGGTATTTTTGGATCAATGCTGTCTATCGTTGTTTTTGCGTATCAGCAAAATGTTATGGGGATGTGGCTTATGATTGGGATAGCTGGAATGACGCTTCCATTTATGATGACCAAACTTTCCGCAGCCTATTTTGACGCACTGGATCAAGCTCCCGGCACGTGGGAAAATAAATTCCATATGATGATCGAGCGCGACGGTCTACTTGGACTCTTGCGGATGATAAGCTACATTATCCTCTTTTTTATACTTAGGGGAGGCAATGAGATAACGATTGCACGAACGTGGTTATACATCATCCCCGTTATCCCGTTTGCTATCGGTGTGTTATTGGCCCTGAGTTCCCGCAGGAAAAAAATCACTGCTCCTATCCCATTTCTTCCGAACGAGAATGTTTGATAAATGAAGTATAGTAAAAAAGTCACAAATTTGATATTATGACCAAGCGTATCAGTTAACAAACACTATGTTACCAGGCGAATCTAAATTAGTAACAATTCAACTAGCGTTATTTCCTCGTGATGTTCCCCAATTATTGGGAAGCGATATTACAAATTTTGTTCTCGAATTTAATAATAAACTTGGTAATATATTTAATACATCCCCAACTATATTACCAATCCCTCCTGATGCACCTGCCGAGATTCCTCGAGTTATGTTAAAAAGTGAGCCCATTAAATACTCGTGCAATATTGCAAAAAGCCGTATTGATTTTTTTATCACTATTAATTCGACATTTAATGAAGTTGAGATACGAACTGATTATCATCAAAAGATTCAAGCTGCCAGTAATTTTCTGAGCGATAAAGAAATAAAGATTATCCGAATCGGGTACGTCGCTACATTCGAAGCAGATTTATCGTCACTAAAAATTACTGCACCCCGCTATATAAAACAACATTTTATTGCTGATAAGAAGTTTAAGGATCCTCAGGAATTGACAGTAAGATATGTCCATCGAGTGACCTATAATTCTGGTATTGATACAAATATCGTAGCTTCTATGAATCAGAAGGGATCCGGTCTAACCTTGGAATTGAATAAGCTTTTAATACAGTTTGACATAAATTCGATACCCGAACGAACACAGAATTTAACAGCGCAACAAATCAATGAATTTAGTGCGCAAGCGCTTAGTGAAATAGCATCTCTTATACAAAATTTTCCTGCCATATGAGAACAGTATGCCTGATGAATCACATAGCGAACCACCTTTAAAAGGTAATTCTGGAACTGCAAGCCCACAGGTTAATCCGTCAGAAACACCTCAACTTAATGATGAGGTAAAGAATTACGTACAAACTTTAATAGATTTTAATCATTCAAAGGCGATAAAAGAAGCTGAGCTTGAATATAAGAAATCTATAAATGCAATTGAAAGCAAAATTAAACCGCTTGATTTGAAGGTAACCTCCGTTACGAAATCGTATAATGATTTGTCAGAAAAATTTGAAGAATTAGGAACGAAATATAATGAATTAAAAAATGATCGTATACGTACCATTGAAATGGTAAGCGTTTTTGTCGCTCTTATCACATTTGTTTCGTCACAGGTGAATATATTTAAGGATCAAACAATCGGTGCTGCGCTCGGATTTGACCTAATTTTGTCTGGTATATTAATCGCATTTGTTTTATTGATTCATTTTGTATCTAAGAGTTTGATTCTAGAAGATATTGGTTCAAAGGTGAAAAACGAAAATACAAATTCACTGCCAAACTATTTATTTATTGTAGCTATATTGTTAGTTGCTTTTGGAGTATTGGTTTTGCAGCATGAAGGCACATCGAAGAAGATAGGACAAGATGCTACAATGATAGTCCAACCTGTTAATATTATTCAAAGGATGTGAAATATGGATCAAAAGCAAAATGCGCTTGATGTAGCAGTTAACGTAAATTTAGATACAACGCCAGTTTTATATACAGATAACGTTTTTATGACAACAAATGAAGACGGAATAGTGCTTGATATCTGTCAAAAATTAGGATCAACAAATCAAGTGAGAATTGTTGCGCGCGTGGGAATGAGCAGAAGTCACGCTAAAAAGTTAACGCATAAATTAAATGAGTTGCTTGCGATGACTGAGGGGCAAAATCAAACAAACAAGAAGAATTAAGGTTAGGTATTATGAGTGTGCAAGCAGACATTCAAAAATTTGCCAATAAAGAAAAAGCTGTGTTGCTTTCCAGATATTTTAAAACCGGAAAAGGGCAGTACGGAGAAGGAGCTGTGTTTTTAGGATTAACAGTTCCACAGCAGAGAGCAATTGCCCAAAAGTATAAAGATCTGCCGCTACGAGAGATTGAATTATTGTTAAAACAAAACATCCACGAATATCGACTGACAGCACTCCTTATTTTGGTCAAACAATTTGAAAAGGGGAGCGATGAAGAGCGCAAGCAAATAGTAAATCTTTATTTACACAATACGAAGTATATAAATAACTGGGATCTTGTGGACCTTTCAGCACCGAAAATAGTAGGAACATATTTACTCCATCAAAAACCAAAGCGGAAACTTCTTTATACATTTGCAAAATCAAAAAATCTTTGGGAACGACGAATTGCGATTATGTCGACGTTTCCGTTTATTAAACAAAAAGACTTTAGCGACACGTTTGCGATTGCTGAAGATTTACTTCATGATAAGCACGACCTTATCCACAAAACTGTCGGCTGGTGCTTGCGCGAGATAGGGAAGGTAGATCAAAAAAAAGAAGAGGAATTTCTGAAAAAGCATGCAAAAATGATGCCGCGCACGATGCTGCGGTATGCGATAGAAAAATTTCCAATAGTTCAACGTGCGCGTTATCTTCACAAATAAATATTGACAATAGTACGATATTTTGTTTACTATAAATCAATCGATTGATTTATAGTAAATATGTCCCAAGTCTCTAAATATAAATTGGATAAAGATCTCGAGACTGAAATGTTTCGTCAGTTTTGGGTTTCCCTCACGCGGCTTCGTGACGCTTCTACCGTTTCATCGTTCTTTACAGATTTACTTACTGATATGGAAGAAATGGTTCTTGCGAAACGGTTTACTGTTGCCATTTTATTATTGCGAGGCAAGAAGCCTGTAGATATTAAGTCAACACTTCATGTTTCATTTTCTACAATTACATCTGTTAGCTCTTGGGTCAAAAACGCTAAACCCAAAACTAAACAAGTGATGGAATCAATTATTAAAGATGGAAATTGGCAAAGTATATTAGATCGAGTAGAAGAATTACTTGATGCTGCTCCACCTATGTATCATACAGACTGGACGCAGGCGGGGAAAGATAAATGGAGACGAAAAATGGAACGATCCACGCGTCAATCGCTTCGATAATTTACTATAAATCAATCGATTGGTTTATAGTAGGATATATGAATAAGCGTGATCAGTATTAATTGATTTGTTTTGTATGTTGAAATCTCAAAATAAAAAAGTATGTGAGGTTCTGTTTCACATATTTGATCGTTTTTCTATTTGTTCTCCATTACCCCAGTGTGTAGAAAATAAAATAAGTGTGATCGCGTCAAAAAAGAACTTAGTGAGTATTACAAATACGTTTATTGACTCAGATGTTTCATCATTGATAGAAAACGTTTTTACAAACCATTCACTTCTTTTTGATGATTTTGTATCGATGGATAAACTCAGCGAATTCGTAAAGCACCTACAATCTCATATCAAACGTCTCGATCACATTGGGTTTTGTTATGCTGTTTCTTCGCAAGAAGATGAGCGAGAGAGGATTATAAATGAAGTTATTAAAACTGATTGGCATTTGTATGAAATGGCATCGGTTGATTTGGCGAAATGGTATTTTATCGGAGACAAAAGAAACTGGCAGGATCCTATGGTCGAATTTTTACCCGTGGTATTACCCGAAAAACCTCCTGAAGATATTGCCTATTGGATGCCCCATATTCATATTGATATAAATACGAGTCTAAAAGCAGAAGAAATTGTTCGGATGAGTGCCGAGGTTTTTGGTTATACGCGAAAGCCAATTCTCTACACTGATCCTAAATGGGGAACACATTGTGTGCGGATTTGGTTGGGAATAGTGAGTGGAGTAAATTTTCAGTTGGACTTGTCTACAACGGTGCGTAATTTAGAATGGGTTCGAAAAAATATGCTTCATGAGATTAAAGTTTAAAGTGATCAAGAATTGAGAGCATTCCATTTTCATCGACACTTGGTCCGATGAAGCCATAGCTTGTTCCTTTAGATAGTACCAATTTTTTCAATTCCTCTGTCGCGTTTTCTACAGCTCCCACATATCCACAAAGCTCCATAAAGCTCCAATCGCTCGTGCTGTCACCGATTCCTAAGACTTCAGAAAGTGGAATGCTTAGAGCCTCTGTCACGTCGATTGCTGATTGTTTTTTGGATACTCCGCGGGCTGTGATGAGTCCAAATTGGTGAGGATTGGCTATTGGGTGCACGTTTACGGCAAGGGAAAGCTTCGTGTCAAACGGATGAAATATCAGATTAAGTCTGGAAGCGTCTTCAATGTTGACTGCAATTGGGACGACTTTAATCACTTCATGGAGTAAAGATTCTTTGGTGAGATCGTCAACGACGATTGGAGGCGTTTGGAGAATATGAGTGTGAAGCTTAGTGAGCGGTTCTCGTATTTGGCTTTTTTGTATGATGTAAGAGGCAGGAGTATAAATTTCTACATACATATCAGCGTTTATATACGCTGAGACGATTTGTGAGACGAGGGATGCGTCTATAATATGTTTTTTTAGAATCGTATTGGTAATCGGATCAATTATGATTGCCCCGCCGTCTGTAATGTGCGGATTATTGAGAGCACAGTCGGAAATTATTTTTCCTATCGCATAATGCGGTTTGCCGGAACAAAGAATAATGGGAGTCCCTAATGAGCGAATTTGTTTGAAGCGATTGATAACCATACCATTTGGGTAGGGAGAATTAAAACCAATTTTGTCGCCTATAATAACGCCATCGATATCCGTAATAATTGCTCGTATCATTGAATAAGGATACCATATTGGCTATACTACGGGGATGATTTTATCCGATAGAGATATTAAGAAGGATTTAAAAAGTAAACGCATTCGAGTGACGCCGACACTTAATCTCAATACCCAATTAGGATCATGTTCTATAGATCTTCGTCTTGGAAAGCAATTTCGGGTATTCAATCATAGTAAATATGCGTTTATCGATCCCAATAATCCGAAACTTGTAACCGACATGATGAAGGAAGTGATATTGAAAAATGATGATCCGTTTATATTACAACCGGGAGATTTTGTTTTAGCAACGACGGTTGAAAAGATTGAGTTGCCAGATGATCTTATTGGCAGACTTGAGGGAAGATCGAGCTTGGGGAGGCTTGGAATAGTCGTTCATTCTACGGCGTCTATCTTTGACCCGGGGTGGAGTGGGGTGGTCGTTATGGAGCTAGGAAACATGGGTCGGATGCCGGTAGCACTGTATCCTAACATGCGCATCTGCAGTATGACGTTTGAAGAACTATCGTCTCCCGTCGACGTGCCGTACGGAAAGAAAAAATCGGCCAAGTATATCGGTCAAAAAACAGCACTTGCAAGTAAGATTAGCCAAGAATGACAATATGGCAGGAAAAATTGAGTTTGTGCTTCTGGTTGATGGTCAAAAGCACAAAACAAGAAAAGTAACATTAAATAGTCCTGTCCAATTGTTGCGACAACCCGATAGGAGTTGGGTTGTGCTTATGCCTAATGCGAAAGACATGGAATCTGCCGATATCATTCGAAAAATGGGAAGTGAATTTGGTATTACACCACTTGATGACGAAGCACACGTGACAATAAAATTAGATGAATCTAATATTGGTAGATTGGCAAAAGATAACATGAAGCGTCTTGTGTCTAATCGTACCAGCGTACTCATAGCTCTGTCCGGACGTTAGATTAATTTATGGACTGGCCAATTCTTTATAAGCAAGTTCTTCATGTCAAAGACGCCAATAATCCAGTCGGTGTTGCTATCATGTGGACCGAGCGGCAGGTGGTTGCCGATATTCTTAAAGACGAAGCATATTGTGCTATTGGAAATCTTTATTCTTCCGCAGGTATTTCAGCAATGATTCGAAATGTTTTTGCCAATCCGCACATCCGAAAAATTGTACTGTGGGGCGCTGATTTATCCAGAAGTGGCCAAGCGCTCGTAGCACTGATGGCAAATGGAGTGGATGAGAATTTTTTTATCATCGGCGATGAGAAAAAGGGGCAAATCGAGAAAGAAATAGGCCGCGAAAATATTGATGTGTTTCGAAAATCAGTTGAGGTTGTAAATCTTCGAGGTAAACCAATTTCAGAATTACAAAAAGTCGTCAGTAATTTAAGTAACGTCAAGCCCAATCCGTTTACAACACCCAAATCTTTTCCAACCAGCAGACCAAAACCTTTTACCTATCCATCTGAGCAAATAGGACTTCGCGTACATGGAAAAACTGCCGCTCAAGTCTGGTTGAAAATTTTAAAAAATATCATGCGGTACGGGCGAAATAAAACGACGCGCTACACGCAGGAAAATGAACTGAAAGAATTTTTAAATATTATGGCGGTCGTGTATGACGAAGATCCTGATAGTCCGTATATGCCTGAATTTTTCCCATTTTCAAAGAAAGACCTTGATCAGTATTATCCACAAGTATTATCCGCTAAACAAATTCCGGGTATTGCGTATACGTATGGACAACGGCTTCGAGATTTTGAAGGTGTCGATCAAATACAAAATATTATAGACCTTATAAAAAATCGGCCGTTTAGTAAAAAAATGATCGCCGTGACTGCGAAAGTCAAAGAGGATTGGTCTGTCGTCAACAAAGGCGACACGCCCTGTCTTACGCAAATTGTCTGTTCTATACAAGATAATAAATTGTTTATGACGACGCACTTCCGTTCGCAAGACATGGTGCATGGCTGGCCCAGAAATGTGTTTAGTTTACGAAAACTGCAAAAATTAATCTGTGATCAGTCGGGTGTTTCTATGGGTGCGTTTGTCATGATTACCCATAGTGCTCATATTTATAGTGATGATTATGCCTTGGTAGAAAAGATTCTCAAAGAAAATTATGCGAAAGAATTAGGATACACGAGTCGGCAAATGTTTGAAGATGATCCGCGAGGAAACATCGTTATCTCGGTAGAAGAAGCGAGTAAACATGCAGTTGGCAGGCCCACAAAAAATGCTGTCAAACCAACACACACATCATTTGAAATTGTCGTAAAATTATATGCGCCAAATGGAGGTCTTCTTCTTGCCCAGTGGCGGGGCAGTAGTGCGATGGAAGTGTATATCGATATGGTCAATATTGGCGAGTATCTTGTATTGCCAAGCCATTTGATATATATTGGTACGGAATTGCAACGCGCTGAGTATTACATCAAATTAGGGAAGGCATTGGAATACAACCAAGACCCAGCGGCAAATAAATCTCTTTAAAGATGTTTCTTGACAGAACCACATCGTATTCTTCATACTAAGTATATGCTCGATCAATTGTTTGGACTACTCATGTTTGGATTAGGTCTTTCTAATCCTTCCGCATCTCCAAGTGTGAAGGGCGAGAGTACAAAGATAGAGATTCAAAATATAAAAGATGAAGAATCTTCATCTGATGCCTCCTTGAAGACTGAACCCTTAAGGGATAAAGAGCGAAAAATTAAAAAGCGTGAAGATGAGCTCAAAAATGTATTTGAGGTTCGAAAAGAGCGTCTCAACGAGGAATTAAAGACTCGGCGAGAGGAATCGGTGGAAAAATTTAAAGAAGAGCGGGAAGCATTTAAAGAAAAAGTGTCTCAAATACGCGATACCAAAAAGAAAGCAGTAGTAACAAAAATTGATTTAAAAATTGCAGAAATAAATAAAAAACGTACTGAACAGATGACGCAGCGGCTGACAAAAATGTCGGAAATCTTGGATAAAGTGGGAGTACGAGCCTCAGAATCAAGTACTACGGGCAAAGATTTGACTACGGTAGATGCACTCGTATCGGCAGCCCGTATAGCCGTAGCGTCTGCACAAACGGCTGTGAGTGCACAAGCGGGGAAAGTGTATGTTGCTGATATCGTATCCGAAGATCTAGTAGGCGATTCTATGAGTACGGCGCTTAAATCTTTACAAACGGATTTGACTGCCGTACATGAAGTGATCAAGAGTGCACAGCGTGCGGTGCAATCATCAGTGAAAGAATTAGGAAAAATTATGGATGGGGGTACAAATTAAACTATGAAACGCTCGTCATCACTTGTTATTATCATTCCTCTTATTGTGGTCGCGATTATGATTGGACTTGTTTTTGTCATGCGTATTTCGTCAAAAGCATCAGAGCCAGTTGCTCTTCCCACAGAAGCAACTATTCCATTTCTTAAGGATGACATCGGAAAACCGATCAATGGATTTACGGTTACCACAGGCCGTGCATCATCAGTTTCTGATTTGGAGATGGACGTTAATTCGGTCGCCGATACCAATGACACCAGTGAGATTGACACACTTCAAAACGAAGCCTCCGCACTATAACTATTTTTGAACGCTTTCGTAGACCTTCTTCATTTTTGCGGCCATTGTAGACCAATCAAGTATCGTAAGATCTTTTGGGTTTAGATGGTGTCCTTTTTTTTTCATGGTTACCCGATACAGTTCTTCAGCAAGCTTAATTGGGTTATTGGCGGATATTACATGGCCCTTAGGAAAGTTTTTAAGCATTGGCGATATACCCGTGACGTCTGTGGCGATTATAGATGTGCCGCACGCGAGTGCTTCAAGTGCCACCATGCCAAATGATTCGTAGTGACTCGGCATGACGACCACATCTGCTGCGTTATAGTAGTCGGGAAGCTTTTCTTGTGGTTTTGCTGTCACAAACCGTACGCTTGTCGCAAGTCCCAATGTCATTTGTAATCTCTCTAAAGATTGTAGTTCTGTAGACCAGCTGGATTTATCTTCACCTACATCACCGCCCACAATCCAAAGACAAACTTTTTTTGCTAATTCAGGATGAGAGTAGAGGAGTATTTTGAGGGCAAAAAGGAGCACGTCAAATCCTTTTATAGGATCAATCCGTCCAACCGCTACTATGATGCGGTGATTTATGTCAGCACCGATAGCTATTTTGGAAGCTTGTTTGTTTTTTGGGCGAAAAAGTACCGTATCAACGCCGGGCGGTATGGATGCGATTTTATTTTGCGGACAATCATACAAACTTGAAAGATACATCGCATCATTATCACTTGACGTGACGAAGAAATCTGAATTTTTTACCAGCGTCTGTTCTATAGAGATACGTTCTCTTGGGTCGTTTGTGAGCTCATTTCGCGATACGAGTTGTTTCATCAGTCCCAAAGTATGAAAGGACATGATAATAGGTGACTGAGTTTTGTAGATATTTCGTAGTGTGTGCGCCACGATTCCAGAATAATAATAATGTGCATGGATGAGGTCGTAGTGTATGTGTTCGTTTTCTATAAATTCATGCATGTTTTTTGTAAATTCGTCGAGGTGGTTGATGACATTTTTTTTAGGTATTGATGTGAGTGGTCCAGCGGGAATATGGATGACGCGTAAATTATTATTTACCAATACTACTCTTGGATTTATTGTGTCCTGAGTACGGGTAAAAATATCTATCGAGTATCCGATTTTACTTAACGCTTTGGAAAGTTCGAATACATAGACGTTTATTCCTCCTTTTTCCTTTCCCTCCGATGAAGCAAGGGGACACTCGTGTACAGAAATCATCGCGATGCGTTTCATGGAGATATTGTACCATTTTGTGTATGAAATTTACTCGTCTTTCGATTCGGATGAAATGAGGAAGATGAGGAGACAATCAAGGTATATAGCACTATGCTAACATGTTAGCATGCTAACATGTTAATACAATTTATTTGGTTTGTTTGCCTGCACGGAATATGGCTGCAGCGGGTGCATCCATGATCGCTGTTACACGATTTGATACGCGTTGCAACGCGGATGCCGGACATTGGATGGTTGGTGGATTATTAAACGCATTGACAAATTCTTTTCCTTTATCTTCACCGAATCCCACGATAAGAATTTGTTTTGCACTGAGAATATTTGCAATTCCTGCAGTATAAGCGAATGATAACGGTTGTTGTCCGCGTTGTTCATCTCGATCAAGCACTTCTTGTGAGAGTGCGGCGACGTGTGTTTCTTTATCAAACGGCGTATTTGGTTCATTAAAGCCGATATGACCATTTGGTCCTATACCTAAAATAACAAGGTCAATTGGATGCGCTTTGATAAGGTCATTGTATCGTTTAGTTTCAGCTTCAGAATCAGGCGCCATACCGTCTATTTCGTATCTATTCTCGTATGGGATGTGTAAGGGGTCAAAGACTCTCGTGCGTAAAAATCCGACGAAGCTTTCATTATCTTCAGGTGCCACGCCTACATATTCGTCTAAATGAAATGCGTGTATTTTTGAAAAATCTACATAAGTTTCTTGTGCTAAAGAAACAAGTTCTTCATAGACAGGGATTTGTGTGTTGCCGGTAGGGAACATGATTACAGCATCTGGTTTATGGATGACAGTCGATAAAATCGTTTGTGCCACAGCTCTGGCGGCTTCTCTTTCTGTCGCATATTCACGGATTGTAATTTCAGGTTTCACCGTCGTGAGCTCTATGTGGGTGATAGTCAGTTTCTCGGTAAGTGCCATAAGGCCTGTAGTATATCACGAAGCTGTAAAAACGCAAATATTTACTTTACCGTTACACTTTTGGCCAAATTTCTTGGTTTACCCCGAACCGATCTGTATTACCTAACTGTCACGCTCTTAGCGAGGTTTCTTGGCATATCAGGATCAAACCCTCGGTCAATGGTGAGGTAATATGCAAGTAGTTGCGCCACCATGATATTTGGGATAATCGTTGCAAACCCGACGTTTGTGACGGGCAAAAACTCGTCGAATACTTCATCCTTTGTGTCTGAGATACCGATGATATAGCCGCCTCTGGCCTTCATCTCCATGGCATTTGCCATGGTTGATTGATAGTGCTCGTCGTGTGGCGCAAACACCATACACACCGTTCCTTTGGTAACAAGCGCTAAAGTGCCGTGTTTTAGCTCGCCGGCAGGGATGCCTTCTGCGTGGATGTAGGAAATTTCCTTTATTTTTAATGCACTCTCTAACGCCGCACAGTAGGAAAGTCCGTGTCCGATGATATACATATGTTGTACACCTTTAAGTTTGTGAGCAAGTGTCACTATGCGTTCTGTGTATGTTTTCGTCGTTACCTCTTTGGCAGCTTTGGCGGCTTTTATAAGTAATGATTGACCCGTCTTTACCTTATCAATCATTGCATATGCAATAAGGAGAAGATGTGCAATTTTGGTAATAAATGCCTTTGTCGAGGCGACACCTTTTTCAGGCCCCGCACCTATAGCAAGTTTTAGATCAGACATGCGCCAAAGGGTAGATCCGACGACATTAACAAGTGAGAATATTTTGACATTCTTCGCTTTTGCTTTTTTGACGACGTCTATAAGATCCATAGTCTCTCCGGATTGTGAGAGTGCCACGAGTACACTTTTTTCCGGCATTATGGTTACGCGATGTTCAAACTCGCTGGCTACACCAAAATTAATAAGTTTTTTTGCGATAAGTGAGAAAAGGTATGACGCTGTACGCGCAGCGTGAGCTGACGTACCAGCACCAACCATATAGACACGGGGAGCTTGTTTTAATTCCTTTGCAATTATTATTGATTGATCTGCTGATTCAGAGGCGATTTCAGAAAGCAGGCCTGCCTGCTCATGAATTTCCTTGAGCATAAAGAATGGGTAATGTCCTTTTTCTGCTTCCTTGGCAGTCCATGTCAACATTTGTTTTCTTGGTTTTACGTCGTCGCCCGTTGTCGCGTTATAAATATGTATAGAATTGTCTTTTACGATTGCCATTTCATCGTCATCGAGGAAATGAACTTGCTTGGTATGAGAAAGAAGGGCTGCCGGATCACTCGCTAAGAAATTTTCATTGACGCCAAATCCCACGACCAACGGAGAACCATTTCGTGCCGCAATCATCTCGTGCGATGTGGTGTTTATAAGAATTATTGCGTTTAAACCATCCAGTTCTTTAAATGCGCGTTGGACCGCCTTGGAAAACATGGTTGTTTTGGCGTATTCCTCGACCAGATGCACAATAACTTCAGTATCTGTGTCAGAGATAAAGAGATGACCCTTGGTTTTGAGCATTTTTCGTAGGGCTTCGTGGTTTTCTACAATGCCGTTATGGATCACGGCAATTTTTTGAGTACAGTCAAGGTGTGGATGTGCGTTTATTTTCGTGACGCCTCCATGAGTGGCCCAGCGAGTGTGGCCGAATGCAAGTGTGCCCGCAGGGAGATCAGTCACCGTTCCTTCACCAATTTTGCCCGTCTTTTTCTTTACGACAATTGTGTTGGTAAATTGTTTACCGTCAACAGTTAACTGTTGACTTGGTACCACCGCCACTCCCCATGAATCATACCCTCGGTACTCAAGAAATTTCAATCCATCCAAAACTATTTGTGGTGCTGTAGACTTGTGCCCAACGTATCCAAATATTCCGCACATAGTGCCATCAGAGAAGCGGACTTCTTGTT
>CAYIXE010000019.1:0-6326 GCA_964367095.1 uncultured Gammaproteobacteria bacterium
GAGTATTGCTTTGCGAGCAGGAAACTGACAGTATATACTGTCAAATACCACACCATGGAAAATAAACCCCTAAAACTCTACGCAAATAAAAATTTTATAGATACAGGTCTTCAGCATATACCCCTTCTGTTTCCGTTTTGGGGCGAGATTCTCAAAATTAAAGCGCCCTATGACCGCAAAACACAGCAGTATGGGTTCGATGCCTCGCGCTTCAAACTCGTCCCTTCGATCAAAGACACTGAATACCTTTTGATTCCGTATGATTATTGGCATTTAAGGCGGAAGCGACCAGACCTTCTTGATAAAATAATCAATGAAGCGCAACAAAATCATAAACCGATACTTATTGATGCAAGCGGTGATGTTTTTGGCAAAATCAATGTGCCCAATAGTAGGATATTGCGAATCAATCAGTATCGATTCGATCTTCCTCAAAATGAAATCACGGTTCCTGTGCCATGCGAAGATCTTCTTGAATCATACGCCGATGGAAAAGTTATCTTGCGCGAAAAAGGTAAGGTCCCTGTAGTTGGTTTTGTGGGGTGGGGGAAGATCTCCTTCCGACAGCGCATGCGGACGCTCATCAAAGAATTACCCCGACGTTTTGTAAGTATTTTTATTAAGCGTTACGTTGTATATCGCAAAGGTGTGTTTTGGAGGGAGCGGGCGATCAAAATATTTGAAAAATCAAAACTCGTGCGAAGTAATTTTATTATCAGGTCTTCATACTCGGGACATACAAACACACTTGTCGGTGATTTCGAAAAGAATCGCCGAGAATTTGTTGAAAACATTTTAGGGTCGGATTATACGCTCATTGTCCGCGGTGACGCGAACGCGGCAACGCGTTTTTACGAGACACTTTCGCTGGGACGAATACCGGTTGTTATTGACACCGAGTGCATGTTCCCCCTTGAGGATAAAATTAATTATAAAGAGTTCTGTGTGTTCATAAATTACACTGATATCAACCGCGCGCCTGAAATACTCGCTCAATTTCATGAAAATCTCTCTTCCGAGCAGTTTGTTGCAATGCAAGAGAAAGCCAGGTATACTTTTGAAAATTACCTGCGATACGATGCATTTTCTCGTCATTTAGTGGACGTGCTCGCGAATGCTATAAAATAGCATTAAATTGCTGGATTCTTAGGAATGATACTATATGTCAAAACTTTCAAAGAAACCAAAAATTTTTATAACAGGAGGTCTCGGATTTATTTTCTCTCATGTAACCGAGTATTTCGTACAAAAGGGTTGGACCGTGATCGTTGCGGACAACGAGTCGGAAGGGAGCCATCCAGAGATTATTGACGGTTCGTTTCGTTATCACAGGATTGATGTGTCCGATCCTGCCGTTATTGATCTCGTACGCACAGAAGCGCCGGATTACGTTATTCACGCGGCGGCAATAAGCGATGTTGACTATTCCATCCGTGAACCATATAAAACATTGAAAGCCAATATCATGGCAAATCTCAATATGTTTGAAACCTGTCGCAATCTCAAGACCCTCAAAAAATTTGTATATGTTTCTACGGACGAGGTATACGGAGAGTGCAATCATCGTAAAAGGGAAGACGAGATCATTTTTCCTAAAAATCCGTACTCTTGCTCAAAAGCAGACGGGTCTCTTATGCGGATTACATATGATAATACCTATCATGAACTGAGGGATAAGACCGCGGAAACTCGTTTCTGTAACGTATTTGGACCACGGCAGGATAAACGAAAAATTATGCCGCTCATCAAACACGCGCTGGAGACCGGAGAACCAATTCCCCTTCATAACAATGGCGCAGGATATCGGGAATATATCTATGTTAAAAATATTCCTCAAGCAATTGAACTTATTCTTGAGAAAGGTAATCGTACCTACAACATCACAATGAACGATGGTCTCACTGTTCGCGAACTTATAAAACGCGTCAAAGACACAACGGGGAAGGATGTACCAATATATAAAGATAACCGTCCAGGTATGGATCTTAAGTATCAAATGGACGGGTCGCGCATACAGAAAGACCTTGGTTGGTCGCCACTTTATTCATTTGACGAGGGTTTAAAAGAATATTTATTCGGGACTAAATAGTCGATTTATATCTATGCGTAAAATAAAACTTTTTAAGCCATTTGTAAGTTGGTATGCCGTATGGAATACCGTTCGGGCTCTTCGAAGCGGGCAATTGGCGGAGGGTCCGCGTGTGAAGGAGTTTGAGCGGAAACTGGAAGAACGGTTTGGATTTAAAAATGCGGTTGCAGTGAATTCAGGCACAACCGCACTTGAACTTGCGTATGAACTTGCAAATATTGGTGAGGGGGATGAAGTGATCACCCCGGTTCTTACGTGTACTGCGACAAATATTCCTCTGGCACGTAGAAAAGCAACGATTGTCTTTGCGGATACTGACCGCGATCTCAACGTCAATGTTGAAGATGTGAAAAAGAAAATTACACCAAAAACAAAAGCAATTATTTTTGTGCACTTCGGTGGTAATAATCGCGGGCTCAAGGAATTGCTTGAAATCGCGTCAGAGAAAAAAATCATCCTCATTGAAGATGCTGCGCAAGCAATTTGTTCTGACTTTTGGGGAAAATCAGATTTTACCTGCGTATCTTTCCAGGCGATCAAGACGTTAACATCAGGAGATGGCGGGTTGCTTGTGTGTAAAAACGATGGTTTATACAAAAAAGCGAAGCGGCTTCGTTGGTTTGGGTATGACCGTGAAGAGAAACAACGGCTAGGAGATACTGATCTTGTGGAGGTCGGGTATAAATGGCATATGAATGATATAAGTGCCGCAATCGGACTTGGTAACCTTAGGGCGTTTTATCAGGTATTAACACACCACAAACGCCTCATGAAGGAATATTCGGAAGGGGGGATTACCGCATATCCTTGGTTTGCAATGATACTTACTGATAAACGTGATGATCTTAGAAATTATCTCAAAGATCATGGCGTTGAATCAAATCTGTATCATTATCGCAATGATCAATACACCATTTTTGGCGGGAGGCGTAAGAAAGGAGAACTGCCAATTATGGACGAGGTAGAAAGTAAATATCTTCTCTTACCGCTTCATATGGGAGTATCTGTATCCGATGTGAGAAAGATTTGTGCACTTGTTAGAGAATTTAATAAATAAATGATTTCTAAAAGATGAATCTTATTGAAGCCGCTAAAAATAGAAATTACGGGACACTGCGAAAGTTGGAGAATTATTTTCGTGAATATGATTTCTGTTTTCGTGACCTACGAGATAAAAATGTGCGAATATTAGAGATTGGAGTGCAAGGGGGGGGGTCACTTTCAATGTGGAGAGAATATTTCCCGCACGCAGAAGTTATCGTGGGGGTTGATATTGATGAGACCTGTAAATCTTTAGAGCGCGTGAAGTCGCCGATTTTCATTGGTGATCAGGAAGATAAAAAATTTCTTACTATGGTAAACGCAAAAACAGGACCGTTCGATATCATAATTGATGATGGCGGACATTCAATGTCTCAGCAGATAACCACATTCAATACGCTGTTTCCACTTCTCAAAGCAAAAGGGGTGTATGTTATAGAGGATCTCCATACTTCTTATTGGCCTCAATTTGGCGGTAAATTTGGCAAGAGTGAAACCGCCGTAGGTTTACTAAAACAAATGATAGATAACATGCATTCATGGGCAATAAAACATCCTCGAGCGAGCATGTTACATGCCACCAAAGAAAGGTCGATTCGTGTATTAAAGAGATTCGGTTTTGATATTTCAACATACTTGTGGATGCGCCGCTCTTATAAGGAAAAACCAGAACATAAAGATGTCTTGGAGGAAAATATCAGATCAATTTATGTGGCTGACAGCATATGTTTTATTTTTAAGGGTAAAACTGACCATCATAATATTGTAGAGTTATGAAGTACACAAACCCTGATATAGAATCTTCATACCGCGATAATGATCTAGGTAGAACGCTATACGATTTGGTTTTAAAATATAAACCAAAGAAAATAGTTGAGCACGGCATATTGTTTGGTTACTCAACAGTCGCGATGGCACAGGCACTGGATGAGCTTGGCGGGGGGCATATATACGCGTATGATCTTTTTGATACGTATTCGTTCAAGCATTCAACCGTACAAGAAACGCAGAAAAACATAGATCGTTATAATACAGGAAGATATGTTACTCTTATTCAAAAAAATTTTGACGAGTGGCTTAAGAACCCGGAGGATTTTGACATGGTGCACATTGATATTTCCAATAAAGGGGATACCATCGAGTGGCTATACTCAGCAGTCAAAGACAAGGTACAAAAGGGCGCAATAGTTTTATTTGAAGGCGGGTCGGAAGAACGAGATAATGTGGAATGGATGGTAAAATATAACTGCAAGAAACTTCGTGATACCAATGTCCCGTTTGAAGTGATTGATGAAAGATTCCCCTCATTATCAATGATCAAAAAGATATAACAATGAAACGATTAGCGGTTATTGCCGGAGGGTGGCATTTCCCCATAGCATTTTTTGAACAGATTGCAGGGCAAAAAATACCGGAAGGGTGGGATGTTGATATGTTTTTGGTATCACATCGAGATCCTTCTTATGCTGCGGAAGAGAAAAAAGAAACATTATTGAATTTAGGATACGGTCGGCGGGAATCGTATGACTGTATTTTGTATCGCAAGGTTGCGACCGTGAAAGAAATAGAGGCGCTCGGATGGAAATACACGCTAGAGCCCAATACGATTGGAGACTGGGGAAATACCAATCAATGGTTGGAGAAGCATGATTATAAACAATATGACAAATTTCTTATCACCCACGACGACAACTTTATTTTGACGGACCAAATGTTCATGGATATTCTTCCGCAAGAAGATTGGTTGATTTTGACGAATTCCACAGGGAATGCACAACGCAGACTTCGGGAATGGTTGCACTTGCCCAAAAAACTCTCATTGCGTGGATCGTTTGAGTTTTTCACTCGTGAGATGTTTGACTATATGGGTGGCAAGTTTGATTTGTCGGAAACAACCTTAAGTAGAGAAGGGGAGACCGCAACGACTGGTTCTTTTTCTGAATTGAGCGATTGGAACACCACCGTTTTTCCTTTACAACGGCTCATTGAGGAGAAAGGACTTCAATCGCGCGTTAAAGCCCTCTCGCCGTTCTACCGCATGAGTAAGTATTGCTTGGAAGGAGAACGCGGGTATATCCATAAAACAGAAAAATCAAATACGAAAGAAGAGGAAAAGGGACTTGATATGGTTGAGAAACACTACAAGGTTCTCAAAAAGAAGTAACTTATACCACATGCGCATTCTGTATTTATTCAACAACGTACGCACCGGCATGATCGAGAGAATTAAGCGGGGAGATGATCACGACGATCATTTTTTCGGGATGCTTCGCCTGCCAAAGTATGGTATTGAGGCGGATTATGCGGAGATAGAACAATACTTCTCGCGCTGGTTTACGGTTATCTTGAGGAAATTCATTAATATCTACTACACCCACCTCTTTCTTTTTTGGAAATTTTTCTCATACGACATTGTGTTTACATCATCCGCGTTCGGGAGCCAGCTTGTGCACACGATATTTCATCTCAAGCGTCCGAAATGGGTGATGTATGATTTCAGTATCACGGGGTTTATTGGGGAAGGGAAGACGGTACGGCAAAAAATATTTAAATGGATGACAGGAAGAGCCGCGGGGATTATTACTCTAAGTAAAGATGAGAGAGAGAAACTCAAACAATTATTTCCCGCATTAAAACAAAAAATAGAATTCATTCCATTTGGTGTTGACCTTTCTTTTTTCAAACCACAGGAGAATATTTCAGAAGAGCACCAAATTCTCACGGTCGGGCTTGCTCCGGATCGCGACTACAAAACTCTTTTTGAAGCAACCCAAGGACTTGATATTCCTGTGGTCGTTACCCGCTCAAGAACAATTGATTCTCTTGATAACCTTCCCTCATATGTCCAGACACGCTCATTTTCTCCGCATGAATTGGTGCGTGAATACGCAAAATCAAAAATTGTTGTTCTACCCCTTGATATTAGTGAAGGGCGAAACAATGCAACCGGGTGCTCAACACTTGTTGAAACGATGGCGATGGGGAAGGCAGTCATCGTTACCCGGACTCCCACCACCGAATCATATATAACTTCTGGCGTAAATGGCCTTCTTGTAGAGCCGAACGATGTAAATGGTTTGCGGACCGCCATCCAAGAACTTCTTGTCGACGAGGGTAAAAGGAAAAAGCTTGGCGAGAGTGCGCGTGCGTTTGCCGAGAAAAATTGCGATGCAGAAATAGTTGCAAAACGGATGGC
>CAYIXE010000019.1:6426-16633 GCA_964367095.1 uncultured Gammaproteobacteria bacterium
GATCGGGCAATCCTTTTTGCTAAGGGGTATGGATACGACCTACCAAATTTATCTTTTTTTGCTACGGACTTCAGAAAAGCGGAAGGAGTCTATGATGCCATCATCTGCGTTGAAACCCTCGAACACATTCCTGATGACGAGGTTGAATCATTCGTAAGGACCCTACGGGAGAGAACAAGGAAACACCTTGTTCTTACGGTTCCCTGCGACAATCTTCCCGTCTCGGCAAAACATTTTCGACATTATGGCCCGGAGCTTCTCAAGAAACACCTCAAGGGGTTCAAGATGGATATACGCTACTTTTGCCAAGACAATTGGATCACCAGATGGATGCTTCAAGTACTCGTCAACCGATTCTTTATCGTTAAAACACACTACATAATAAATCCGATCTTTAGTATTTATGAACGATTCTTTAAAAATGCGGATAAAAAAACCGGAGTGCACTTGTTTGCAGTGGGGGAAGTAGAAAAATAGGGTAGGTGTACAAAAGGTAATTATTTTAAATAAACTCGCGCTTCGTTCTTGGTGTAGCGACCATCTACAATATCTATATAGTATTCTTTATTGCTTTGCACAAAAAAGAGACGATAGAGGGCATTAAAAAAATTATTACTCCCAGGTCCGAAACGTTTTTCCAGATTAAAGAAGACTTTTATCATAAAAGCGCGCAATGGAAGTCGGGGCACGATGTCGTGCTGCTCGTTTTGATAAGAAATCATATCTTGGCTCATCTGCTCTTTTCTTTTTCTGAAAATACTTATGTTTTTGTTAAGTGACCATAATTTTGCACATTGGGCGAAATGGATCCAAAGCCAATAATCGCCGGCATACCTGTATTGATTCGGTATATCGCCGATCTTTTTCCATAAACTTTTCCGCCAAAACACTGTGTCCTGTTCAATAAAATAAGCAACTCTACCATAGATGCCTTTTTGCAACCAAGATTGATGATAGATTCGAAGCTTGTTTTGTTTTATGAAAGTTCCGCCTGCTTCTATGTTAGTATTCGTTCCTTTTACCCATTCAATTTCCGGAAAAGTTTCCAATGTTTCTTTGATCGCCTGAAAAGCGTCGGGTTCATATATATCGTCCGCATTGATCCACGCGTAGATGTCTCCTGTTGCTTGAGAGAACCCTTTATTGATTGCGTCATACATTCCACGATCTTTCTCTGATTGCCATTTGAATGTAACACCCAAACATTTTATCGGATATTTTTTCTCGTTCAGCAATTGTTCATATTTTTTTATTATTTCAACCGTTCCATCAGTTGAGCCGCCGTCCATAATGGTATATTCAATCTCAAAATCTCCTGCCTGCGAGAGCACGCTTTCAATAGTTTCCGCGATATGCAGTGCCGTATTATATGCCGGCGTGACGATTGAGAATTTCATAGCAAATATTTTTCCCAACCCGGGTAAGAATTGTGTGATTCTCTCGTCCTCCAAAGATAGAGAGGAATCCTGAATGAATAATTTCGCCCGTATTTCTCCGCAAGCTGAAGCACGTGATCGCGCCCGGCACCACGGCCTGAAAGCGACGGCCACACCCGCTTGTCGCGCGGTCTGAATCGCACGTCGCGTATCGTCTCGCGGCTGAAAAACGGTGCGCCATCGACTCCCGGATATGATTCTTTTGTTCCGATAAACAAAGGTCGTGTCGGCAAGCGTTTTTTAAAAACGAACGGCACATACTGGTAGGGAAACCATCTGTGCATAAGCAACCCTTTTGAATTTTCTGCAAACGCGTTTATTGTATCTGGCGTAATGACAATACCGCTCTCTTCCCTTAATATCTTTTCCGCATCAAGACATTTATTTAAAAATTCGTTTTTGAATGGGAATAGCGATGTGGTAACACAGAGCGCGTTGTATCGTTTTGCGAGATTGTATTGGACCTCGATACGATTTAAGAGCGACGCATCATCCGCGTCCTGGAAGGTGATCCAAACTCCTTTTGACTGGTCCATAGCGTAATTGCGTGCAAGCCAACCAACACTGATATTGACCCCTCTCAAATCAACACGGTGCGGATCTGTGTAGGGGCATTTGAGATATCGGACACGCTGGTCTTTTTTCATAAACTCTCGTACGATCTTTTCGGTATCATCAGTGCTTCCATCGTCAACAACAATGATCTCAAGATTTTTGTACGTTTGATCGATCATCGACTGTATTGCAACTCCGAGGGCGGGTCCTTCGTTATAGGTCGGGATGATGGCTGAAATGAGGGGTTGGTTATACATGTTGTTCTTTATATTTCTCAAGAGTGTCTATAAACATTCTATATGCCGAAGAGAATCGCTCCCTCGTGTGGTTTTTTTGAGCATATTGCCATGCCTTCATTGCTCTTGAACGTAATTCTATTATGGGAAGTGCTTCGATTTTGCGAACAGCGTTTTGTATTTCTTTTATACTACTATCTTTTAAAATTATTCCAAAGTCTTCTACGTCAACCCCTGAATGCTCACTTATGATGGGGATGAGACCGGTGTGCATGGTCGTTATCACTGCGCCCGATTGTCCCTCTGAGCAAGAAGGATAGATGAGGGCGACAGAAGAGGCACATATTTCCTGAAACTCTGTACTTCCGGGATCGATTGGTCCAACAACTTTGATGTTAGGTGTTTCGTAGAGTTCTTTTTTGTACACTTCTACGAAATCTTTTTCGTTGGCAACCTTACCGAAGACGGTCAAATGGTACTCAGGCATGCCCACGAATGCTTCAAGCACAAGGTCAAGCCCCTTGTGTACCATGCCTGACCCGCCGAACCATATGAAATTTTTTCGAGCAGCCTCAAAATCTTTATTGATGGGTGATGTGTAAGTGTGCGTTGTTGAGAGGGGAATACGAGTTATTTTCCCCTTCGGGATATTATAGGTGTCTTCAGTCACTTTATTACCCAACAAAGAAATGAAGTCTGCATAGTCGGTTGCTCGAGAGGGGGCGATACGTCTTTGCTGGAGCAAGGATACACCCCGCCTTACCTTTAAATCGAGAAGCCGTTTTTGTTCAGCGTCATTTTGAAATTTCCAGTACGACGTTGTTAGGTGGAGTATTTTAATACAATCTTTGTTCAAAAGTGGTGCTAGGCGCTCCATGTTGGAATGGATGTCCAAAAAGTAGGCGTATTTTTTCTTTGGGATAAATGTTGTATTGGTCCAGTCTATGATATCCACCGCGTATCCTTTTTCAAAAAAAATATTAACGATTTCTCTGCATTCCCACCGGTTTGTGTGGGCGTTGAGAACTCTATCGGATACAACGAAAGGAAGAGTGATATAAGATATCAATACGTTACCACTAGCTTTACCGCGAGGGCTAAGGTGAACAATGCCTCCGGATAATTTTAATCGGATTTTTTTGAGTACTTTATAGTTTTTGATATTTCGCCAAAAATCTTTTTGCATATGTTCTACAGCGTATCACTTAAGAGGGATTCCAGTCTCACGATTTCTTCCTCTGTTAAATCTGGATTATTTCCAAAATAAAAACCATTGATATGTATAAAATCAGCATTTTTGAGCCCGTGATCTTTTGGAAGAGTATTTTTTAAATAAAAAGGATGCTTGGTGATGTTTCCCGCAATGATCGGTCTGATCTCAATGTTATTATCCTCAAATCTTTTTTTGTAATGCATGAATACTTCGTTATTCTTTGCAATCAGAGGCATTGCGAAATTGGATACAATATCCATATGGCTAACCTTGAGGGGCAATAAATCTTTATTCCCTACTATCGATTTTTGGAATCGCTTAAAATTATTTTTGCGCGCTTCTACGATTGTATCCCAATATTTTAACTGGATGTTTCCTATGAACGCATTGATGTCTGTTGGACGAACACTGTAGGCAAGGTCATAAAAACTATATTTTGAAAAGAAATCATCAATACCATGTGCCATCCTCAAAGACTTTTGTTTTTCGAGAGGGAGGCTTCTGTCCCATCCATGCGCTCGTGCGATAATGAGGGCGTGGCGGAGTTCTTCGTCGTCAGTACATATCATGCCACCTTCTATCGTTGATATGTGATGTGCGACAAAGAACGAGAAAGTTGAAGCAAGGCCAAAATTTCCCAATAGTGTGCCACTTATTTTTGAACCAAGTGCTTCACAGTTATCTTCAATCAACAACACATTTTTCTCTCTACACATCTCTTGTATTTTGACCATGTCGTCCCCGAAACCAAGAACATTTGTGAGGAAAAGAGCATCAATTTTTTCTATATGCTCCATTAATGTTTCTGGGGATATGTTCAAAGTTTCGAGAGATACATCGATCGGTACAGGAGTCAGTCCCAACTGGATGAGTGGCATTACGTTTGTTGACCACGTCAAAGAAGAGATGCCAACCGATGCTCTGGGGCGTATTTTCTTGAGATTAATAAGTGCTTGTATGAGAACGAGGTTGGCACTGCTGCCACTGTTTACAAATACCGCATATTTTCGTTGTTGTTTTTTGGCAAAAGAACTTTCAAATTTCTCTGTCTCTTTTCCCATGCTTAAAATGTCAGATCGTAGAATAAATTCCACAAGCTGTCTCTTTGTGTCACCTTCGTTGTAAAAACTCGATTTTATGAGCTTAATTGGTTTTTTCGACATGTTATTGTTTTGCTATTCTCTCTATATCTTTAATCCATGCTTCTAATACAACCATCTCTTTTTTGGGTACCAACTCTTTATTAATAAGTGCTTGGTATGCTTCCCGTAAGTTCTCTGACATGCTCGCACCATCTCTTAGAGAATTTTTGGTAATACGGAAGATATCTTCTGCGTGGAGGTATATGAGAATTTCATTTTCGAAGTCTTTAAGGTAGTCGTGAGGATTTCGCTCTTGTGTAACTGTGGGCGGCGTAAAACCTGTTAAATAACCATGTTGCCACATGATAGGTTGTGCAATAAGACTGCGCACTATGTCGCTTGCCCTCGGTGTGATAGATGTTGGAAGATACATTAAAACATAAACGTCTTTTTGAAATGTAGTACTCTGGCAATTAAATGGTGATACGGTTCCCGTAGATAAAACAAGTGGCTCATTTTGATCGAAATAAATATGCTGGTTGCTTGTTAGGCGATAAATCGCGTCTACGTCAGTATCTTTGTCGGCTAAATGTTGCCATACTCCCACACGGCATTCTTTTTTGTTTTCCTGCACTCTCGGGGTTTCCAGTATTTTGTTAAGAGGTAACCCTCGTGGCCATACGGTTTTGTCCGTAAAATACTTATAAATATTAATAAAGCCATCGTGTTCTAAATTTTTAAATATACCTTGAAATCTCGGTACCCCCCAATGTTCGTTTGGTATGTTATCGTCGTCTGATTGAGTGATAAAAGTTGCTCCTTGTTCCATTGCATACAAGTATCCGATATTTACTCGAGAAGGGAGATTCCATGGAGCGTGCGCAATCATATTATAAGGGAGACTCTCTTGTTTTTGTGGGGATAGATAGCAAACGTCTGCATAATTCCAATCCACTGGTGTTTTTTTATCACCCACAACAATGACCTCCCAGTCTTTCATTGCACTGTATTTTTCTACAGCGATGGTGGGCGAGTTGATTGATGTCATTACTAAGTAGTTTTTCATAAAGATGACGTTTCTAAATTTGGATCCATGACTTAGGGAGAAGGTCGGAGGTATTGAAGTCTTTAGTAAGCCATTTTTTGGGTGCGATAACGATCTGTCCTTCTTTTTGTTTTGATAACCATGCTCCCCACCATCCAAATGTGCTATTTGACAATATGTGGTGCTTGCAGTAACTCATGAGGATTAAATCCTCATAGTTTTTTTCAGGACCTTGATCAATGTAGGTAACGGGGTAGGAGATATGGAGATTCTCTCGAACCCAGTCCATGCTATCAGAAAAAACAAAGAAGTGGGGATTTTTGACTGAGGGGGCTATTTTTTGAATGGCGGCATAGTAATATTCTAGTGGCGAAACCCCATGATGTTCCCTGATTTTTGGGTTGTTTGCAAAATCTCCGCGGCGTATATGAAGACATACGGGTGTCTCTTCGGACTGAATCATTTTAAGAAATCGCAGCCCTTGGTCCCCCCACGCGGTCTTTAGGGTGAAATCTTTTCTTAGTATTTCGGCGATGTCTTTGAAGTATTTTTCTGTCAACCAATGTCCATCTAGATACAATGTGCCTTTCAAGTCTTTGATGGATGGATCATATGTCCGTTGGCTTTCTTTAATATAACCGAGCGCGCGAAGAATTTTTTTACCGACATGAAATTTTTCTAACACCCGATATAATGTTTTTGTTGGTTCTTTTGTTAAAAAATGACGACATGCATTAAACCGCATAACCTCTGTTTTTTTAACGTATTCTCCCGCAATATTAAAATGCTGGAGACTGTATGAATGATGCGGGTATGTCGCAAACCCTAAATTGTCGATTTTAAGAGAGTCATTGTTTTGTAATGACAGGGCTCTCGCTATGGCATATTGAAACATCTGATTCCCAAGACCGCCTATAATGTTTGCGTATATCATGTAGACCGTAGTATGCGAGTAGGGGACTAGGCCTCCAACCCCTTATTAAAGGATTTGATTGTTTCTTGCAAGCCCGTAGTGAAAGGGGTCTTTGCCATAAAGCCGAATTCATTTTTTGCACGACTGATGTCAAGCATTCTTCGTGGTTGACCGTCCGGCTCGGTGTGGATCCATCTTATTTCACCATCAAAATTCATAAGTTTTACCAATATTTCCACTACGTTTTTGATGGAAATTTCTTGCCCTGATCCAATATTAACTGGGTCACTACTATTGTAGCTTTCTGTCGCCAAAACTATTCCCTCAGCGGCATCTCCTGCGTATAGGAATTCTCTCGTTGCGTTACCTGTTCCCCAAACTTCAATGTAATTTTTGCCAGCTTTTTGTGCATCGGATATTTTTCTTATGAGAGCAGGAATGACATGGGATCGCATTGGGTCGAACGTATCTCTGGGGCCATACAAGTTTACCGTCATGAGGCAAATGGCATTAAAATTGTATTGTTGTTTGTATGCCTGCGCCTGGACGAGTAGCATTTTTTTTGCCAAACCATAAGGGGCATTCGTCTCTTCCGGGTATCCGTTCCACAGGTCGCTTTCCTTGAAAGGGACGGGTGTAAATTTTGGATAGGAGCAGATAGAGCCCATCGCAACAAATTTTTCCACACCAGCCAACCGCGCTGCTTCCATTAAGTGTGTGCCCATAATAAGGTTGTCGTAAAATAACTCTCCCGGTCTTTCTCTATTAAATCCTATACCACCAGCTTTTGCTGCAAGATGTATCACAATATCTTGTCCGTCTACTATTTTTTGACAATTTTCCCATGTTCTCAAATCAATTTCTTTTGAACGAGGGATGAGTATGTTTTGTATTGGTACCCCTCGTTCTAAGAGTTTTTCAACAACAAAACCACCCAAGAAGCCAGCGCCACCAGTGACGAGGATTTTTTTTGTTTTTAAGTCTATCGTGTTTGTTTTCATAAGATTTGTAATTTATTAATGGTTGTTAAAATTTGGATTATGCCTTAATTATACACAATGCCTTAAGGATGCGAGGCTGAATGCTCGGATGTATGGTCGCATCGTTCACATCTACCCACTGGTACTCGCTATGTTGTGCATCGAGTTTGATGGGTGTGTCGGGGGAGAGTATGCTTCCAAAGTATAATGCCACCGCGTGATAGTTCGTATTCTCAAAGACTGAACTATCACTGATCTCATTGTCAACACCGCCGAACTTCATGTCGGTTGGCAGGACGCTTATTCCTGTTTCTTTTTCTGCGATTCGTATAGCTGCGTCCTCAAACGTCTCATTTTTGCGCAGACGTCCCCCGAATGTATAGAACATATCCCTGTAAGGGTTGTTCACGCGTCTTCCTAAAAGTATGTGTGTTTTCTCTGGGTTAAAGAAAAGAATATCCACTGTGCAAATGGGAGAAACTTCCATTAATATCTTGTAAATATCTCGGGGTACGTCTTGCGTTGTTTTTTGTTCGGCCATCTTTGTGTCTTTATGAATACTACTCATAATATTTTCTGCTCTAAATCGCCGTCCCTCAAAGGAATACGGGATCTCGCCCTGTAATGATAATAAGTATTTCCTCATATGGTGTAGTATGCTAACTAATCTATAATACCACATATTTTATATAACTTTCGATTAGAAACGATAGTTGTATGTAATACGAAATTCCCTTGTTTTTGCTTCATAATAAGCGTAATCTAGATGATAATGGACACACACCACAAAGGGACCCTCTTTGTACTTACAGAGACATTCAGAAGATATCGTTCGCATCTTTTTCTTCTTGCAATTCTGGGGATTGCGAGTGCTGTCTTAGAAGGCATAGGGGTGAATGCTATCATCCCACTTTTTTCGTTCCTTTTGGGAGACGGCGCGGCTACAGCAGATCCTATTTCTAATGCGCTACGCGCATTATTTGATTTTTTGGGCGTTCCATTCACCCTTCGATTTCTCCTCGTGTTTATTACCGCGTTATTTCTCGTACGTGCCGTCGCGGTCGCAGTATTTTCATATATTCGTGCCCGCATAAGCGCAAGCTTCATGTATCGTGAAATGCGCTATTTGCTTTCAGCAACATTTGCCGCACGCTGGTCTTTTCTTGCGAATCAGAAGACGGGTTATTTACAAAATACGCTTTTTTGGGATGTGCGACAAAGCATGAGCCTCCTTGATACCGTCGCACAATTCATACAATCCGGAACGGGATTTTTTATGTATTTGATTGTTGCTTTTAGTATCTCGCCTTTCATCACGCTCATCACACTGGTTGCGGGAAGCGTTCTCCTTTTCGGCCTTCAGCCACTTGTGAGAAAGACAACGATTTTTGGTGAGGAAAAGAGTGGACTTGAGAAGGGTTATGCCAATCATCTTGTTGAGTATTTGAGCGGACTGAAGACAGTGAAGGCGAGCGGTGTCGGCGTGAAGGTTGAAGAAGCGGGGCGGCATTTTCTTGAAAAAATGCGAACAGTTTATACGAAAAGTGCCATCATGCATTCTGTCGGCACGACGATCATTCAACCGTTTAGTTTCATATTTATTCTCGTTTTATTTGCCATTGCATACAAGTTGCCAGATTTTAACCTTGCCGCCTTTATTGCGGTTCTCTATCTTATTCAAAAGATATTTACGTATTTGCAATCGGCACAATCATCTCTTCATTCCATCTCTGACTTTATACCATTTGCTTCCAATATCTTGCACTTCAAAAATTTACTGAACGCAAACAAAGAGACAATGATTGCGGAGGCAGGAAAATCATTTTCCTTCTCCAACAGCCTTTCTTTTAAGGGGGTGTCATTTTCTTATCGTACCGGAACACCCGTGTTATCCCGCATCTCTTTTTCAATTCCCAGAAATTCATTTCTGGGAATCATTGGCCCTTCAGGAGGGGGAAAAACGTCCGTTGCTGATATTATTTTACGGCTTTTCCCTCCCGCAGAAGGAAGTGTTTTTTTAGACGATACTCCTATAGATTCTATTCGGTTAGATGAGTGGCAGACACGAGTGGGGTATGTATCACAAGATATTTTTCTGATACACGCGTCAGTGAGAGATAATATAAAATTTTACAACGATTCAGCTTTAGATGCAGACGTAGAAGAAGCGGCCCGATACGCCAATATTTATGATGACATTATGCGTCTTCCGCACGGTTTTGACACCATCGTAGGTGAGCGCGGTGCAACTCTCTCGGGGGGTCAGCGCCAACGCATTGTTCTCGCCCGAGCTCTCGCGCGGAAGCCGGCAATTTTAGTGCTTGATGAGGCAACAAGTGCACTCGATTCTGAGTCGGAGCGTGTTATTAAAGAGACAATTGAGAGTATCCGTGAAAAAGTAACGCTTATTGTTATTGCGCATCGCATTTCCACAATTACGAGTGCCGATAATATTATTGTGTTGAAAGACGGCTCTGTGGTTGAAGAAGGGAAGCCGTCTGATATGCTCAACAATCCTAATTCATACCTTTCTCATATGATGCGGCTGCAATCTCATCAGCGAACATGAGTTTTGTGTTTATCTTACGGCATTTAGGGCGCTGTGGCTAGCAAAAACATCTCGTGGTATAGTTGGCGTCATGACATTAGAAAAAATACTGCGATATGTCACGGTGGGCGGGATTTTTTTTGATACCGTTTATCCCGTCCGTCGTTATTGATACGATGTTCTTTCCGTTTATCACGGG